>JAIRNH010000020.1 GCA_031258155.1 Helicobacteraceae bacterium
AAAAACCTTTTGGGGGTGTTTTGTCTCGGGGCTAAAAGCACCGCGCGACCACCCCGGTGGGGATGGGAAAAGACTATCGCCCCCCCCCCCCCCCCCCCCCGCAATTCGTTCGAGAGAATATATTTAGCGTTTTTGTCCAAACCTTCGTATCCGAACTCTTTGCTATTAGCGATTGTCATTTTAAGAATAGTTTCAGGATTTGGGTGCGCGAATATCAGCCCCGAAGAGTCTATTAACCACCCTTCGCTACTTTCCGAGATTTTTAGTTTTTCAACCGCGTTATTTAAGGCTTTGGAAGCGACGCTGGCAAAGATCGCGCCGCTTACTTCGCCGTTTTTGTCCGTAACGGCGGAGACAAACGCCACAATCACGTCGCCCGTGCTTCGCGCCAAAAACGGATTTGTAACCAGCGTTTTGGTTTTGCGCTCTACGACGACGGTTTTGAAGTAATCGCGATCGGATAGATCGCCCTCTCTGCCCGTATGATACGCGCCGTTACCGTTTTTATCGATAAAAATCAGGCTTTGAATATCGGGGTTCATGCTCGCGCCAATAGATTGTATAAAAGCCTTCGCTTCCTCCCTATTTCCGCCGCGAACCGCGGGCGCGGCGGCGAGCGTAGACACGAACATTCCGTAAGAGTCGATCCATTGCGCGATCTCGTCGCCAGCGACTTGAATCGCCTTAGCGGCGAGCGCCTTCTCGTCCGCGATAACCTGATAGCGCGTTAGAGCGACTATAACGCCCGCGCCTACCACGCACAGCGCCGAAACGATCAAAATGGTTTTTGTCGAATACCTTTAATGCTCATCAACCTTTCCCTTCTCTTCCGCGAATTTATCCGTAGTAATATCGCATAAACTCGATTTAACTATAGTCATAACAACTAAAATGCGTCGTAGTTTTGCTTAACCCCCTCATAAACGACAATCGAAACGGCGTTTGCTAGATTGAGGCTGCGAAAACCGGATTTCATCGGAATTGTTAACGCTTGATTGGCGCGGGCGCGCCAAAACTCTTCGGGCAGTCCCGTGTCCTCTCCGCCAAACCAGAAACGATCGCCTATATTAAACGAAACGTCAAAATAGGGGCGATCAACCTTTGTGGTAAAGAAAAAGTCTCGATCGCCGATAGGGTTTTTCGCCAAAAAAGCCTCTAAACTCTCCCACAAACGAAAATCCAGATAGCGCCAGTAATCCAGCCCCGCTCGTCTTAGCCTCTTATCGGAAAAATCGATCGGCGTAGGCGCAACCACGCTAAGCCTCGCGCCTACGCACGCGCACGTTCGTCCGATCGCTCCGACGTTTTGGGGAATCTTTGGAGCAAGAAGCGCGATTTCAAACATTATTTGTTTCCAGCTATTATTTTGCAAATTTTATCAAGGAGCTTTTATGGAAACTTTATTTAGCGATTTTGAGTTTATCGTCTCAAAGCTGACGGATCAGGAGAGCAAAGAGCGCGGCGAGAAGCTGCGCAAGAAACTAGAGCTGCTCAAATCCAACGCGGGATTAAAAAAGATCGTAGGCAAAGCGCGGCTAGACAAAGCGATCAGAATAGTCGAATACGCCAAAGAGCTTGAAAAACTCCAAGCCGAGCTGATAAAAATGCAAAATTGGGTCTCGGAAAAAAAGCAACGAGTGGCGATCTTGTTTGAAGGGCGCGACGCGGCGGGCAAAGGCGGCGCGATTAAGCGTTTTATGGAGGCGCTCAACCCCCGTAAATATCGGGTGGTGGCTCTGCCTAAACCTACCGAAGTGGAAGCGGGGCAGTTCTACTTCCAACGCTATATGGCGCAACTTCCAAATCCTGGAGAGATTGTCTTTTTTGACCGTAGCTGGTATAACCGCGCCGTAGTGGAGCCGGTTTTCGGTTTTTGCACAAAAGATCAATACGAGCGGTTTATGCACGAAGCGCCAGAGATCGAGCAGTCGCTGATCAACGACGGTATTGTTCTGATCAAGTTTTGGTTTAGCGTCTCTAAGGCGACGCAGCTAGAGCGTTTCACCTCGCGCGAACACAATCCGTTAAAGCAGTGGAAACTTAGCCCCGTAGATAAGCAGGCGCAAAAAAAGTGGGACGACTTTACCTTTTATAAAGAACAGATGTTCAGCAGAACGCATACGCGCTTTAGCCCGTGGATTATCGTCAATAGCAACGATAAACTCGCCGCTAGGTTGGAATCGATCCGCTATGTGCTGTCGATTATAGATTACGATAGCAAAGAAAAAACAAAAATCTCCCTAAGTCCCGATCCCGCCGTGGTAAGCCGCTATCATCGGTTTGAAAAGATAGACGATTAGGGTAGTAGACGTTGGGTATAGGAGAGGAGATGTATCGATGGGCGGCAGACCTATTCCCGATCTGCCGTAGCATAACGGGCAAAGGAGCGCGAGAAACTTTGCGTTATATTAAATCGCTTCTGCCCGAATTGACGATTCGCGAAACGCCGACGGGTTATAAAGCGTTTGATTGGATAACGCCGGAAGAGTGGGAGATTAACGACGCTTATATAGCCGACGAAAGCGGCGAAAAGATCGTAGATTTTCAAAAGAATAATCTCTGCGTCGTGGGTTATTCTACGCCGATAGATAAAACGATGTCGTTTGCGGAGCTTGACGCGCATTTGTACTCTTTGCCGGAACTCCCCGAAGCTATCGCGTATGTAACCTCTTACTACGAAAAACGTTGGGGATTTTGCCTTACGCAAAGGCAAAGAGACGAGATGAGAAAACAGCCCGATAAACAATATCGCGTCAAGATAGACGCGCGCCATTTTAACGGAAGTTTAACCTACGGCGAGTTTATCCTTAAAGGCAAAAGCGACAAAGAGATTTTCCTCTCGACATATATATGCCACCCCTCGATGGCAAACAACGAACTATCCGGACCGGTAGTCGCCGCGACGATCGGGCGCTATCTAAAAGCCTCCGCGCGCCGCTATACGTATCGCATAGCGTTTGTCCCCGAAACTATAGGATCGATTATCTATCTAAGCAAAAATCTAAAAACGCTGAAAGAGAAGGTAATCGCGGGATTTACGCTCACCTGCCTTGGCGACGATCGGTGTTATTCGTATCTTCCTTCAAGATACGGCGATACCCTAGCCGACAAGATCGCCCTCCATACGCTTAAACACATATCGCCCCCCCCCCCCCTGCCGTCAAACGATACTCCTTTTTAGATAGAGGCAGCGACGAAAGGCAATACTGCGCTCCAAACGTCGATCTGCCCGTCTGTCTGATTATGCGTTCAAAGTTTGGCGAATATCCCGAATACCACACCTCGCTAGATAATATGAGTCTTATCTCGCCGTCTGGATTAGAAGGCGGTTTTAACGCTATTAAAAGCTGCGTAGATATAGCCGAAGCCAACAGAGTTTATAAAAACGCGGTTATATGCGAACCGCAGATGAGCAAACGCAATCTTTACCCTACGACAAGCACAAGAGGAAGCGCGGCGGGCGCGAGAACTATGATGAACTTTCTAGCATACGCCGACGGAACCAACGATCTGGTCGATATAGCAAATATAATCGGAGTTTATGCGGGCGATCTGATAGCGTTGGCGCAAACGCTTGAAAACGAAGGGCTAATAGTAAAAAATGACGACGTATAACGGCGAACCGCTATGTCTGTATAAGAACGGCGAGAACAAAATTTTAACCTCCGATCTAGCCGAAGCGCTAGCTTTTATTAAAGAGGGCGATACGATTCTTGTCCATTCGGACGTTAAATATTTTGGAAGGTTTGGAACAATGGATCGCGCCTTGTTTCTTAACGCGCTTATATCCGTTTTTACGTCTGCGGTAGGTTCAAGCGGAAATCTGCTGGCGCCGGTTTTTACCTACAGTTTTTGCAAAAACGAAGTTTTTAACGTTCAACACTCGCCTTCTGCCGTAGGGGTTTTGTCTGAAGCGTTCAGGCGGCAAGAAGGAGTTGTTCGCAACCTTCACCCTATATTTTCCATTGCGGGGCGCGGCAAATCGGTTGAAAAATTTCTCGCGGCGAATAACGATAGCTTTGGCGCTAACTCCGCCTTTGCAAATCTGATAAAGGGCGACGCTTGGATTGTGTTTTATGGGATAGGCGTAGAGGCTATGACCTTTATCCACTATATAGAGCAAAGTTACGGCGTTCCGTATCGTTATATGAAGAGATTTGAAGGTTCGATAATCAACTTAGGAACGCGATACGACTCATACGCCGATTATTACGTTAGAGATTTGAAGCAAAATCCTACGCTAAACCTTGAAGCGTTAGAACGCCGATTATTAAGCGAGGGCGTTTTGCGCGTCGTTAAATTAGGAAACGGATATATAAAAGGCGTGAAAGCGAAAGATTTATACGATATAGGGGTTTTAATGTTAAAAGAAAATATCTACTCGTTTGTAACGATCGCAAATTGAGCGATCTAAAGCTATGCCCTTTCTGCGGCGGCGATAAGATAGAAACGGTATTCAAAGGAGCAATGCCGATATATTTAAGCGCGCTTCCTATGGAGCTATCCGTTCGCAATAAAATCCGCCCTATTAAAATCGCGCTTTGCCGTCGCTGTTCGTTAGGTTTTAATCAATCTCCGCTTGAATCGCAAACGCTAAACGACATTTACGATAATTATATGTATATAGATCCGTTTAATAATATAGGCGATACTCCCTTTGTTCATATAATCGATATGATCGCAAAACACTCGCGTATGGACGACAAAGTTGTTGAAATCGGAAGCTCGGTCGGATTTTTGCTGCATTCCCTTCATAAGCGCGGTTATACCAATTTGCTTGGCGTCGACCCTTCGCCTCAATCCGAATACGCCGCTATGAGAGGGCTTAATATCCGCAAAAAATATTACGATTCGGACGATTTTGACAACGACGTAGATCTATTTATACTAAGACATGTATTCGAGCATTTTGAAGACCCGTTCGCCGTTTTTAAGAATATGGTTTCTCATATAAACGGCGGCGGCAAGATAATAATCGAAACTCCATATTTCGGCGGATTTCATCATCAACATCTTTTCTTTTACTCTCGTCTATTCTACGCCAATTTAGCAAGCGCTTTTGGACTGAGCGTAATCGATTACAAAATATACGACGGCAATATTATCGCGGCGTTCTCCAAACGGAAGAGGGGCGAAAGAAACTCCTTATGTTGCGAAAGCGTCGAAGAGCTGGCGCAAAAGGCGCGATCGGAGCGAGAGAGATTAGATCGCAACGTCCAACGCATAAAAGATTTTTTATCGCTACGCGACGTAATCTATTGGTGGGGGACGGGTTCTTTTTCGTCTATTTTATTATCGGAGCTTACAAGCTTACGCGGCAAACAGATAATTCCCGTCGATACGGATCATAATAGAAAAGGAATGTCTCTAGCCAATCTATCGACGCTAGTTTTATGCGCCGACGATCTTATCGGCTTGAAACCCGACGCGCTTGCGATCGCCTCGTCTTTGCGCGAGGAGATAAAAAACGCTATGCGCGCTCGTAATATATCCCCGAAAGCGATCTTAGAGTTTGATTAGACGCTTCGCTAGCGTAGCGATCGGTAGTACTCTTTTGGCGTAACGCCTTCGTATCTTTTGAAATGTCTGATAAAATGGCTTTGATCGTAAAATCCGCTATATTGCGCTATCTCGGATATTAACTCCTCTTTCGCCCGCCGTTTTGATTTTCTTATTCTTTCTTGTATAACGTATTGGCGCGGCGATATGCCGATTGCGTTTTTGAACAAGCGCGATATATGATCCGCGCTGTAACCCGCTTTTTTGGCGATCTGCGCGATCGTTAATCCATTAACGCTCTCCTCGTCGATATATGCGAGCAGATCGCTTATTAGATCGCCTATGTTTAACTTGCGATCTCTAACGCCGCCGATTAGTTCTATTACGCGCTTTGGATCGATATTTACGCGTTTAAGGTCGCTTAACAACTCGTCGCGATCGATCAGATCGCCGTCGCTAATAGATAAGATCGCGTAATTGGTTTTTGCTTTCGCGCGGCAGGAGTGAGCGACGAACGGCGGGATAATAAACATATCGCCTTTAGCGTATCTCGTCGTTTTTGATCCGATCGTTATATATTTTTCGCCGCAATTAACCTCGCCGACGCACAACCGCTTATGAATATGCGCGGGAAACGTATGCGAACACTCCTTTACCTCTAGCGCCTCGTATCGCGCTCTTTTGATTATTTTATAGATCATAACCGCGTTAAATTAGGCGTAAATACCGCCAGCAAAACAGCCCCCGCCTCAAGCGCCTTTACGCTATGTTTGACGTTCGGCGCGATCAACGAAACGACGCCCGCTTTATACGCGACGCTTTTGCCGTCTATAATCGCCTCGGCTTCGCCGCCTATTATCTGGTGCAACTCGTATTCCTTATCGTGCAGATGATCTCCTATCTCGCAACGCGGGTCTATTTTAACCAACATCGCGTTTAAGCGCCTCTCGCTTTTGTCGTAGGCGATCAGGCTCTTGATATAAACGCCGCTAAACGTCGGATGCCGCCGATAGTCCGCGTCCGCGCCAAGCCGCGCCGAGTTTATGTAGATCGCGCCGTTTTCAAACGCCGTTTGCATATTTGATCCTTTCGGAAGGTTTTGCGTTATGGTATCCGATTTTTTCGCGCCAAAATTGGACAAAAGCGCTATTTTTTCTTAAGCGCGGCTTGCTTTAGCGCGGATTGGTTAATATCGACGGCAGAGTTTGCCAAAGGATCAGTCGATGGCTCGAGAGCCGATTATTATCAGCGTCAAAGGCGGCGTATGCGCTCCGATAGGATTTTACGCCGACGGATTAAATTGCGGACTGCGCAAGGGCGAACAGGGCGATCTGGCGTTTGTGCGATCGGAGATAGCGTGCGAAGCGGCGGCGGTTTTTACCTCTAATCGCTTCGCCGCCGCGCCGCTAATTCACGCGAAAAAACATATCGATCGCAAGGTTCAAGCCGTAGTGATCAACGCCAAAAACGCCAACGCGATGACGGGCAAAGCGGGTTTAGAGGCGGTTGAAGAGATTGCGCGGCATATCCCGTTTGAAAATCCGCTGACAAGTTCGACGGGCGTAATCGGCGCGCCGCTTCCCGTCGAGAAGATTATCGCGGGTATCGAGCGCTTTGATTGGAACGCGAAAAATCCCGATAACGCCGCGCGGGCGATTATGACCACCGATCGCTGGGATAAACAGATCGCGCTGGAAATTCATAGCGAAAGCGGAACCTTTACTATCGGCGCGATGTGCAAAGGCGCTGGTATGATCGCGCCGCAGCTCGCGACGATGCTCTGCTTCGTGACGACCGACGCCGCGCTGGATAAAGAGGCGCTGCAAGCGCATTTGAACGCCTGCCTCGAGACGAGCTTTAACGCGATCAGCGTCGACGGCGATATGTCCACCAACGACACGGTCTTGGTTTTGGCTAACGGGTTAAGCGGCGCTTACGATCCCGTCGCGTTCGAGTGGGCGCTAGAGAGGATTTTGCGCCATCTCGCGCTGGAGATCGTAAAAGACGGCGAAGGGGCGAGCAAGATCGCCCTGTTCGAGGTGAAGGGCGCGGCAAACGGCGACGAGGCGAAAAGAGTCGCTAAAGCGCTATCAAACTCTCTGCTTGTCAAAACCGCGCTTTTTGGCGCCGATCCAAACTGGGGGCGTTTGGCAAGCTCCATCGGCGCGGCGCGGGTAGAGTGCGATCTAGCGCGGCTGGTTATATCGATCGGGGATATTGTCGTCTATGATCGCGGCGTTAATAAGATGAACGCCCAAGTAGAGGAGAAAGCCGCCGCCGTTTTGCGCGCGAATAGCTTCAAAATTACCTGCGATCTTGGCGCGGGCGAGGCTTCTTACGGCGCTTACGGCTGCGATCTGGGCTACGAATACGTCAAGATTAACGCCGATTACCGCACCTAAAGCGCGCGTCGGATAAAATTTACCATAACTAAAAACACCGGAGGAAATATGCTGCACGAATATCGAGACGAGATAGCGCATCTCAAGCAATCCAACGCTCACTTCGCCAAGATTTTTGAGCGTCACAACGAGTTGGACGACAAGATTTCCGCTATCGACGCGGGACGCGAACACCTTGAGCAGCTTGAGCTGGAAAAGCTAAAAAAAGAGAAACTTCGCCTAAAAGACGAAGCCTACGCGATCATTATCGAGTATAAGAAGGAGCGTTCCGCCGCGTAACCTCGCGAAGCCGCGCTATCCGCGCGGCGGCGCTTACCCCGCAAACCAAGTTATACATAGATTGGTTTTGCGTTAGTTCAAATTCCGCTTGTTTTTGCCGCCGTTAAAACGTTTGACGCCCATTCGAGAAAATCCTGTTGCGGCAACAAAAAACGTTTAACTTTGAGCGGCGCTAATTCTAACGCCAAAAAATTGCGACGCGTAACGGCAAAATCCGATAAATAACCCTCCCCTATTTTTGCGTATAGGTTTCTCGCATAACGGCGAAACGGCGCGCAAGTCGCTATGGTTCGCTTTGTTTTTTGCCCGCTCGTATCGTTATGATTTTAGCGCCAAAACGCCGCCGTTTGCGAGAGCGTTAGCCGCCACGCCTTCGCGTAAGCCCTCGTCAAAAACCGTCGCCGTTTCGTATTCCAGCTCCCGCATAAAACGCGCCAGCATAGCCGCGCCCGTAATTACCAGATCTCCGCGATCTTTGCCGGTTAAGCGCTCTAGCTCGCTTTTATCCAGCGACGACAGCGTTTCGCGCGCGTTCATAATCGGCGCCGCGTCAAGTCTCGCGCCGTTTACGATCTTTTTGTCGTAAGTTTCGTATGTTAGTCCGAGTTTGATCGCCGCAAGCGTGGTTGGGACGCCGGAGGTAGCGATCAGAAAGCGAGCTTTCGGAAAACTAGCTATTTCGCTTTTGAAAGGCGCGATAAGGCTTAGCGCGCCGTCTAAAAAATCGTTAAGTTCGTCGTCGCTGAAAGAACGTTCGGCTACCGTTACGATACCGATCGGCAAACTGACAAACCTAAAAATATCGCCGTTTATATACGCGATCTCGCTGCTTGCGCCGCCTATGTCCAGCGTGATAAACGGCGGCTTTAACCCATGTTTTATCGCGCTCTCGCCGGCGGCGCTCGCCGTTAATTTCGCCTCTACGCAAGGCGAGATAACTTCAAAATCAACGCCGCAGTTTTCACGCAAAAACCTAAGCGCGTCCGATTGATTTACCGCCCGTCTAAAGGCTTCGGTGGCTACCGCCGCGATTGCGCGAGAGGAGAAATCAAACTCCGATCTAGCCGCCGCGATCGCTTCCGCTATCCGCTTTAACGCCGCTTGCGAGATCGCGCCGCTTCGCGTTAAGTTTTCCGCCGTTCGCGTCGTAAACTGCTTTTCCCACAGCGTTTTTCCGCTTTGATCGACCGCTAAAAAGCGTATCGTATTTGAGCCTAAATCGATCGCGATCACCTAAGCGCCCTAAGCGATATTGGTATAGACCGCCTGCACGTCGTCGTCCTCCTCAAGACGATCGATCAGTTTTTCAATCTCGTCGAGCGCCTCGTCGTCAAACTCTTGCGGCGCGTTGGGAATATATTGCAAGCTCGCCGATTTCGGCTCGATTTTTTGATCCTCTAGCGCTTTGATCATAGAGCCGAATTCGGAATACGGCGCGTAAAGATACGTTCTATCGCCGTCGTTTTCCATCTCTTCAAGCCCCGCGTCGATCAACGCCAACTCCAAGGCTTCCGCGTTTGAAACGTCCTTGTTTTCAATCTCGAAAACCGCTTTGCGCGAAAAAAGAAACGATAGCGAACCAGCCTGCGCCAACTGCCCGCCGTTTTTTGAAAACGCGATCTTTATGTTCGCCACCGTGCGCGTGGGATTATCGGTGGCGCACTCTACGATCACCATAACGCCGCGCGGACCTTTGCCTTCGTATGTAGCGATCTCCATATTCGCCCCGTCTTTACCGCTTGCGCGCTTGATCGCCGCCTCTATGTTATCCTTAGGCATATTCTGCGCTTTCGCCGTCGCGATCGCCGTCCGTAGTTTGGGGTTTAGCGCGGGATCGCCGCCGCCTTCTTTCGCCGCCATAGCGATAACTTTCGCCAGCCTTGGAAATACGCGAGACATATTTGCCCAACGCTTTTCCTTAGCGGCTTTACGGTATTCAAAAGCGCGACCCATCAACGTGTCCTTAACTCCGAAAAATAGACGCGATTATAATTTAAGCGCGCTTGCGCTCCGTAGAATCCGCGCTAACCGCCGAGCGCTAAAAACGGGCGGCTTTATCGCGCCGCGTCGCGATAAATTAACGTCTATGCCCGTAATCCTACGAAAAAAAGAAAAAAAAGGATAAAATCGCGCCCCTTGTTCGGAGTTGGCGGGATGTAGCGCAGTCTGGTAGCGCATTTGGTTTGGGACCAAAGGGTCGCAGGTTCAAATCCTGTCATCCCGACCATTAGTTGGTGGTCGTAGCTCAGTCGGTTAGAGCGTCAGATTGTGGCTCTGAAGGTCGCCGGTTCGATCCCGGTCGTCCACCCCATCGCGTTTAAGGGCGCTTGTAGCTCAACGGATAGAGCGCCAGACTTCGGATCTGGCGGTTAGGGGTTCGAGTCCCTTCAAGCGCGCCATGCGACTCCGTAGCTCAGAGGATAGAGCAACGGCCTTCTAAGCCGTTGGTCGCAGGTTCGAATCCTGCCGGGGTCGCCACTTATTTAGTATTGTCGCGGGAATGGCGAAATTGGTAGACGCACCAGACTTAGGATCTGGCGCCGCAAGGCGTGGAGGTTCAAATCCTCTTTCCCGCACCATTCAAGCAGATCTATTTTCTAAACAATCAAAGACGCCCGCGTTTAATTTATTTGCTCAACGCAAGATCGTTTTTGGCGCAAAAAGCGGCGTAAGGCTAAAATAACGGCGAGCCGAGGCAAACTAGCCGCCAATGAAAAGGTCGATAAATGCTGATAACAAACGCGGTTTTGACGGACGCTAACGTCCAAATAGAGGGCGCGCTAAGGATCGAAAACGGCGCGATCGCGGACGCGGGCGATTTGGCGCCTATCGCCGGCGAAACGATTTACGACGCGAAGCGCAAATGGCTTCTGCCCGGTCTTGTCGATCTGAACTATCATCTAAGCGATCCGGGTCATAAACGGATTGAAACGATTAACGACTCGTCCAAAAACGCGCTGCTAGGCGGCGTTACGACGATTCTCGCCGCGCCCGATACCAACCCGCCGATTGAAAACGAGGCGATCGCGGAATATATCCTCGCCAAAGCGAACGCCGCCAAAGGCGCGCGGATTTTGATCGCGGGCGAGATCGCCAAAGAGGGCGGCAAATTAAACGATATCGCCAAGCTCTTTAGCGCCGGCGCGAGCGCGATAAAAGGCGATACTACGCTAGACTGCAATCTAATCCGAAGGGCTTTTGAATACGCGCTGACGGCGGATAAATACGCTCTTTTTACTTGCAAAAACGCGGCTTTAGAGAGCGCCGGCGCTATGCACGACGGCGAGATCGCCTCTTTGCTTGGTCTGTCCGGACTGCCCGATTACGCCGAAAGCGGCGAAGCGGCGCGACTCGTTCAGCTCGCGCAAGCTATAGGCGTTAAGCTCGTCGTAGAGGCGATTAGCTCCGCGCGAACGTTGAACGCGCTAGAGCCGTATCTTAGCGATCGCCTGCGCGCTCAAACGCTACTGTCGCATCTGCTTTTGACCGAAGAAAATTGCGACGATTTCAACGCCGCGTGCAAAATTTTCCCGCCCTTGCGCGCGAAATCCGATCGCGACACGCTACTCGCGGGAGTAAAAAACGGCGCGATTAGCATAATAGCAAGCGGACACCTGCCCCAAGACGTAAGCTCGCGCGATCGCCCGTTCGAGCTTGCCAGCGCGGGAATGGACATATCGGGCGCGTTTCTTAGCCTCGCATATACGTATCTGATCGCCGAAGGTAAACTGACCATAAACGAGTTTATCCGCGCCGCCGCGCTAAACCCCGCGAATATCTTAGGCGAACCTTGCGGAGCGCTTTGCAAAGGTTTGAGAGCCGATCTGATCGTATTCGATCCGAACGCCGAGCGAGAGATCGCCGTTCGCGACGGCGTAGCCAAAAGTTTCTGGAGCGGTAAAAAAGTAAAAGGCGCGGTAAGCGCCGCGTTTGTCGCGGGCGAGCGGATCGATTTTGGCGACGCTTAAACGCCAAAGGGCTACAATACGCGCCTGCTTTCAGCGTCGGGATGTGGCGCAGTCTGGTAGCGCGCACCCTTGGGGTGGGTGAGGTCGCAGGTTCGAATCTTGTCATCCCGACCATCTTAGCTTCGCAAAGCCGCCGTTGATATAATACGAAAAAAAGCGAAAGGCTATACTATGAAAATCGAGGCGAAAATCTTTCGTTTTAACGCCGAACACGACTATTTAAGCTCCTATCGCCCGTTTATTTTTAACGCAAGCGGCGAATCCACTCTGCTTGATCTGCTGCAGGCATACAAACGAAGCGATCCGTTGTGCGCTATGCGGATTGAAAGGATCGAAGGCGTTAGGGCAAACGGCTTGGGCGCGCCGCTAACCGCGCCGCTTGCGGCGTTCGCGCCAAAGGGCGGAGAGATCGTCGTAGAGCCGCTTATAATCGAGCGCGCCGTTTTGGATTTGGAGTGCGACAAACAAGATTTTGAGGATAAATTGAGCGTTTTGGAGGAGTTTTGCGACAAGAGCGATCGCGACTATTACAACGAGTTTTATATCGCCTACGCCGTTTCGCCTATGCGAGCGCTTAATAGCGAATATTTAGGCGAGGCGCTGTTTATGCTCGCCGATCGGCTAATCGGAAAAAGCCCGCCGAATATAGAGATAATCGCGAAGCGAATCAGCCAAAAGGATAACGGCGTATTCTGTTTCGCGGGATTAAACGGAGCGTTATTAAAAGGCGCGGAGCATATAACAAAAACGATAGAGAGGCTTTGGGGTATGCTACTCTCGCTCGGCTTGGCGCCAAAAGGTATATCGGAGGCGAAATACGCGCCGCTAGACGCGAACGATCTGCCGCGCTTAGAGGGCAAAAGAGCGGCGATCGCCGCCGATTGCGGGGCGTTTGCCGCCGCGCCGAAAATAGACGATTACGAAAACGCTTTAACGATCGGCGGCGCGAAGGCGTTGCGGCTAAAAAACCCTTGGCGTTTTGGCGGCGCGTCGCTAAAAGACGTATTGCCGCATATCGCCGTCAAAGCCGCGGGCGAGCTGGTTTTGGAGGCGCAAAATATCGGCGCGCAAACCCTTTTGTGCCTCTCTAAGGAGACGCGAGAGTTTTTGGCGCGCAATATAAAGACAATCGAGCGCGAGAGCGGGTATCCGATCGATATAGAGATCGCTACGATCGGCGCGTAGGTTTTTTAAGAGGAACGGCTTTTGTTGGATAATATCTTGGATTTGACGGCGGCTATCCGCGCCGCGTCCAGATCGATCTGTTTTTACCGCCTTTTGCGCCTCGTCGGTCGTATTTGACGGCGAAAGGTCTATATAGCGAATGAATATCTATAGATACGACGCGGTTATCGTGGGCGCGGGGCTTGCGGGGCTAAGCGCCGCGATCGAAACAAAAAAGGCGGGGCTAAAAACTTGCGTTATTAGCAAGCTCCACCCGCTTCGCAGCCACAGCGGCGCGGCGCAGGGTGGTATAAACGCCGCGCTAAACGAAGCCGATACGACTTCGCACGAGTTCGACACAATCAAAGGCGGCGACTACTTGGGCGATCAGGACGCGATTAAAACGCTCTGCCAAAAAGCGCCTGAGACGATCAGGCGCTTAGAGCGTATGGGCGCGGTTTTTTCGCGCGAAGCCGACGGGACGATCGCGCAAAGGGCTTTTGGCGGGCAGAGCAAGCCGCGAGCCTGTTACGCCAAAGATCGCACGGGATTAACCTGTCTGCAAACCATCTACGAGCAAGCCGATCGGCT
The DNA here is from genome assembly GCA_031258155.1 of Helicobacteraceae bacterium. Taxonomy (NCBI): domain Bacteria; kingdom Pseudomonadati; phylum Campylobacterota; class Epsilonproteobacteria; order Campylobacterales; family Helicobacteraceae; species Helicobacteraceae bacterium. The sequence continues at coordinate 13,904 of JAIRNH010000020.1, forward strand.
TGGCGTGGAGTTTGTGGAGGAGTGGTTTGCGGGCGATCTGCTCTACGATCCGCTCTCGCGCGCCGCTTACGGCGTTAGCGCGATGAAACTCGCCACAGGCGAGATCGCGGTTTTCAACGCCAAAGCGACGCTATTTGCCACGGGCGGCTACGCCAGATGTTACGCGACCAACTCCAACGCGCACGCCAACACGGGCGACGGGCTTTCGCTCTTTTTGCGCAAGGGTCTGCCGTTAGAGGATATGGAGTTTGTCCAGTTTCACCCGACGGGGCTTGCGGGCAGCGGCGTTCTGATAAGCGAGGCGGCGAGAGGCGAAGGCGGGCGACTTTACAACGGGCTAAACGAGCGGTTTATGGAAAAATACGCGCCGCAAAAACTAGAGCTTGCCCCCCGCGACGTGGTAAGCCGCGCGATCGAGCGCGAGATCGCCGAGGGGCGCGGCGCGGGCGAAAATAAAGACGCGATCTGGCTTGATCTTACGCATCTTGGCGAGGAGCTAATAGCGCAAAAACTGCCCGAACTGCGCGATCTAGCGAAAAGTTTTCTAGGGATCGATATGGTAAAAGAGCGCGTCCCTATACGCGCTACGGCGCACTACAGCATGGGCGGCGTTCCCACCGACAACGAATGCCGCGCGAAAGCGTCCGAAACGCTTTTGACAAGCGGGCTTTACGCTGCGGGCGAATGCGCCTGCGTAAGCGTGCATGGCGCAAATAGGCTGGGCGCGAATAGCCTGCTAGAAGCGGCGGCGTTCGGACGGATCGCGGGCGAGACGATCGTTAGGGATATAAACGATCTGGCGCTTATCAAAGCCGACGCGACGGACGCGCTAAGATTCGCCGACGAGACGCAAAGGCTGCTAAGCTCGCGCGGCGGCGAGCGCGTCGCGGCGCTAAGAGAGAAACTGCAAAAGAGCATGAGCGCCAACGCGGGCGTATTTCGCGATCAGACCTCGCTAAAAAATCAAACGGAGATTATCGCCGATCTGCGCGATCGCTTTTCGCGGATCGCTCTGCGCGATAAATCGAAACTTTTTAATACGGAGTTGCAAGAGGCGCTAGAGTTTGGGCATATGCTCGATTACTCCGCGCTGATCGTCGCGGGCGCGCTTTCGCGCGAGGAGTCCAGAGGCGCCCACTACCGAACGGATTTCCCAAACAGAAACGACGAAACGTTTTTGCGCCACACGCTAGGGTATCTAAACGACGAGGGTAAAACGCGGCTAACGTATGCCGACGTAACAATCGGCGAGTATCAACCCGAAACGAGAAAATACTGATGGGAAACAAAATCGTCGTAAAGAGAGAGAAGGCGCGCCTTAGCGATCCTAGACGCGAGATTGTTTTTCGCGTTTTTCGCTTTAGCGCCGAGTTTGACGTTCTGCCCTTTTACGCCGATTTCACGCTGAAAGTCGCGAAAAACGAGGTGTTGCTAGACGCGCTAAATCGCATCAAAGCCGAGATCGACCCCTCGCTGGCGTATCGCAGGAGTTGCAGGCACGGCATTTGCGGCAGTTGCGCCGTGAAGGTTGAAAATCAGGCGCTCTTGGCGTGCAAAGCCAATGTATTCGAGCTTGCCGATCGCTACGGCGAGCTTTTGACAATCGATCCGCTAGATAAAAAATTAGCCGCGCGCGATCTGATCGTAGATAAAACTAGGTTTTGGAATAGTTACCGCGCCGTCTCGCCGTGGCTGGAGGCGACAATCGAAGAGGCGAGCGCGAAAGAGAACCTTGTAACGCCGGCCGAAACCGATCGTTTGGGCGGCGCGGACGCTTGCGTGGAGTGCGGGATATGTTTTTACGGCTGCCCCGTAGTCGCCGCGAACGAGCGGTTTTTGGGACCCGCCGCGTTTGCAAAAAGCTACAGATTCGCCGCCGATATTCGCGATCAAACGCCCCTCGATCGCCTGCGGCAAGTTAGCGGCGAGAAAATCGGCGTTTGGGATTGCGTTAAATGCTATCAATGTTATGAAACCTGTCCAAAAGAGATAAGCCCTATCGATAAAATTACCAAGCTGCGCGCGATGATCGGCGCCGAGCGCGTAGATCAAAACTCGATCGCCTATCGGCACGCGAGAGCGTTCAAAACCTCGCTTGAAAAATACGGGCGTTTGGACGAAGCGGCGAACGCGATCGAAAGCGCGGGTTTTTTTGGCGCGCTGAAATATATCCGCGAAGCGTTTGCTATGCTGCGGCGCGGAAAACTGCCGTTTGGCGTTAAAAAGATCGAAAGGCTAGACGAGGTTCAAAAACTTGTCAAATCCGCCTCGCAAGAGAGCAAGGAGCGCCGATGAGATACGCGCTATTTATGGGTTGCACGCCATACGGCGCGACGCCAGAACTGAAAACGTCGCTCGAGGCGGCGGCTAAGGCGCTAGAAATAGAGCTGATCGAGCTAAAAGAGGCGAGCTGCTGCGGCGCGACGCACCTGCAAGATTTTGACGGCTTTTTATCGCTCGTTATCAACGCTCGCAATCTGGCGTATGCCGAAAAGTTGGGGCTTGATCTAATAACGATCTGCAACACCTGCCAGCTTGTTCTATCGCAAGCGGCGGCGAGGCTGGCGGCGGATCGCGATCTGCTAGAGCGGGTCAATCACAAGCTAGGCGAGGTCGGCTTGCGCTACAACGCCTCGATTAAAGTTCGTCATCTGCTCTATGCGTTACGCGACGACTACGGCTTTGACAACCTGCCGATAAAAAAGCCGCTGATCGGCAAAAAAATCGCGCCCTTTTACGGCTGCCACAATATCCGTCCGTCCAAACTCGCGAGCGGCGACGATCCGTTTCGCCCGCGCGCGCTCGACGATCTGATAATCGCGCTAGGCGCGGAACCTATCGACTATCCGCTCAAAAACGACTGTTGCGGTTTTCATACGCAGATGCAGGCGAGCGAAACGACCTATCGTCTTAGCGGCGGAGTTTTGGCGCAGGCTTGCGATCGCGGCGCGGATTGGATCGTAACGCCCTGCCCGCTCTGCCATCTTAGTTTTGACGCTCAGCAGGCAAACGCCGAACGCGCGATAAACCGCCCGCTAAACATTCCAACGCTTCATCTAACGCAGTTAATCGGACTTGCGCTTGGTTTAGACGATCGGGCGCTAGGTTTGCGGCGCAATATAGTATCTATCAAATAACGGGCGATCGGCGTTTCTTTCGCGCTTATTCGATCGTAATCTTGCGTTAAACGGCGCGTTGAATCGCCCGATTTTTCCAATATGGTCGATAAACCGCGCCCGCCTAATACGGCTAACCAAATTTGCGCATAAAGAGACTTGGCGCGCTCTTTCGCGCTTGCCGCCTATAGCTTAGCATTGCAGAAAGTAGCGTTTTATACGACGCGAAAGCCGCTTTCTTTACGCCATACACTCTCCGTAACTCTTGCCGATCGCGCCGCTCAGCCCAAAGAGCCAAGCGCCGGCAGTTGCTTCAAAAACCCTAGCGGCGACTACGCGGGCAGGCTGATCGAGGCGGTCGACTTGCGCGGCGCAAGGCGCGGCGGCGCGGCTTTTAGCGACAAGCGCGCCAACTTTTTAGTCAATCTCGGCGGCGCGTCGTTTGACGACGCTATAGCGCTGATCGGCGAGGCTAAACGCCGCGTTTTAGAGAGTTTCAATATCGCGCTGGAGCTTGAAATAAAGGTCGTTTGACGCGGATCGCTATTTTGCCGTTTCAAACGCGATGCGCTCCCTTTCGCGTCGTCGTCTAGCAATATTTTTGCGACGCTTTTCGCAATATCGGCGCTTGTTAATTTAATAAATCGCAACCGCTTATATTTCGCCGATTAGCTTTAGTAGCTCGTCGGCGCTAAGCCGTCGATCGTTTTTGTCGCCGGCGTATTCAAAGCCATCGGCGACGACTTTACCCTTTTCGCCGTTTGCCGCGACGCGTAAACAATAGCGTCAAAGAAGCCAATTCGCGCTTCACTAGGCGGATCAGGCAAACGCAAGAAAAGAAACGAGAGGGAAAAGGGAAACCAATCGCCGTTTTCCTAAATCTGCTTTATAAGCAAGCTCGCGCCGATATTTCGAGCATATGTCAAGCTCGCCGTCGTAACCTTTTGCGTTTTCCCAGTTCAAATCAATATATCCATTTGCCAACTTCCGCGCGAGGCGTTTTGTCAAGCAAGGTCGCGCTGGAAACCGACGAATAAGCAACTATCGCGATCTAAGGTTTTTGCGTTTTTTCTTAATAATTTTGCCGATAATATAAAAAGCCGCGTAATAGATTGCTCCTACAATAAGCGCAATCTTAATCCAAGGCGTTATGTCGTTTTGTAAAAGGGCGATAAACCAAAAGGATAAAATTACCGCCGCCAAGCCCGCTTTTTCTTGATAAAAAGCGTAAAAGCAGGAAAATGGCGTTTCGTTTGCCGCAAAACCTGAAAATCTTGGGAAAAAGATCGGCGTTTGTTCAGCCCACCGCGTATAGCTTTTATCAAACTTGTTTGCTAAATAAGCCTCCTCCGCGGCGATAATGCGTTCGTAATGCAACGTAAAAAGAGATATGTAAATAATGTTAAGCGTCCAAGAGTGCGAGTATATAATAGGTCCCCAGCCGAGAAAGAAATTGCCGAGATATAGCGGATTGCGCGTTAGCGAATACACGCCTAAGGTATTAAGTTTATCGGCTCGCTGCGCTTTTGTGTTGCGCCCCGAAGTTCCCTCCTGTTTATATCCGATCGTATATACGCGTAAAGCAAACCCAACGATACTAACTAAAACGGCTATAACCGTTAAGGCAGGCGCCGCCAGAGAGAGAGAGAGAGAGAGAGAGAGAGAGAGAGAAGTTCTTGCGCCGCGCGATCAACCAACTCAAAACGCGACGCGAAAGATAGCGCGTTTTGCAAAAACGCTTCGGCGTTTTTTGGAAATAGCTCAAGCGCCGCGATCGCAATCATAACAATCGGGACAAAACTACGCCGCCTAAATAGCGCGTTGCCATCGGCTACGAATCGATCCTTTATCAGCATTTTGTCTCCTTAAACTAATTTGTCGCGCAAAAAAATGACATTTTTGCTTAAAATGCGTTGCGCGGCGTAATTTTAGCGCTTGTTAATTTAATAAATCGCAAGAGCTTACATTTCGCCGATTAGCTTCAGTAACTCGTCGGCGTTAAGCCATCGATCGTTCTTGTCGCTGGCGTATTCAAAGCCTTCGGCGACGGCTTTGCCCTTTTCGCCGTTTGCCGTTACGGAAAAATCCGTCTTTTTTGAGAAATCTATAGCGGGGACGATTATAAAAAAATCGTCAAACTCTAAAACGTTGCGCGAATCGTCGCTTGAGATCATAAGCTCGTGCAGTTTTTCGCCCGGACGAATACCTACGATCTCTTGTTTGGCGTTTGGCGCGAAGGCGCGCGCTAAATCCGCGATCCTCATCGACGGGATTTTCGGCACGAATATCTCGCCGCCATGCATTCGCTCAAAACTCTTAATCACAAACTCCACGCCTTGATCGAGCGCGATCCAAAAGCGAGTCATGCGCGCATCGGTGATTGGCAGGCTTTTCGCGCCCTCGCCGATCAACCGCTTGAATAGCGGCGCGACGCTGCCTTTTGAACCAAACACGTTGCCGTAACGCACGACGCTAAAGCCGCAATCGCGCGAGCCTTTGATATTATTCGCGCCGATAAATAGCTTGTCGCTAACGAGTTTTGTCGCGCCGTAGAGGTTTATGGGGCTTGCCGCCTTGTCCGTAGAGAGCGCGATCGTCCTTTTAACGCCCGTTAGCAGCGCCGCGTCGATTACGTTTTGCGCGCCGTTAATGTTGGTCTTGACGCACTCCATCGGATTGTATTCGGCGATCGGCACATGCTTCATAGCGGCGGCATGAACGCAATAATCCACGCCTTCCATAGCGCGACAGAGCCGATCGCGATCTCGAACGTCGCCCACGAAATATCTCATCGACGCGCCGCGAAAAACGCCGCTCATCTCGTAATGCTTCTGCTCGTCGCGCGAATAGACGATCAGGCGCTTTGGCGCGTAACGATTCAAAACCCGCTTGACAAAGGCGCGCCCGAAACTGCCCGTGCCGCCCGTAACTAAGATCGTTTTATCATTAAACATTAAAAACGCTCCAAATCAAGCTAAACGACGCGGTTGGCGTCGTCTCGCCTAGATCGCGTTTGCTCGTAAGACATGCTATGCCGCGCATTTTCGCCTCGCTTTTGGCGAATTATAGCCGCCGTCTAATTGCAAGCGAGGCGCAAAGCGGAACAAGCGCGCAAATGGAGCTAAAACGACGCGCTTTTACTCAATCGCTACTCTCTCTCCGTCCCAATCTACAATCCCGCCTAATTTATTCAGGTTCAGCTTATACAGATCGTTATAGCCAACTCCGTATAGATCGCCCTCTTCGGTTTTGTAAAAGATATGCTCTTTGCCTCCGCCTATCTGCGTTACTACTCCCGCTACATTATGGGGCGTAGGGCGCTCGCCGTAGATACTCTTAAAGGCGCTTCCGCCGGTTTGTCCCCACGCGTAGATCGTCCCGTCGTCGCTTAAAGCGATTGAACCGACATAACGCGCGAAAAGCTGTTTTACTCCATCAAGTATAATTACGGGATTGGGAGAGCTTAACGAGGTTTTAGTAGTCCCTTGACCCAAAGAGGCTTGCAGCCCCCAACCAATTACCCTGCCGTCGTCTAGCAACGCTTCGCTCCAGCCGTTACCGCCGGCGATATAAATAATTTTGCTTGCGTATTGGTCAAGGTTTGTTATATGCGTAGGCGTTCTTACGATCTTCTGAACGCCGTAATTTGTTCCCTGAAAGCCAAGACCGCTCGCCTCGTTATCGCCCCACGCATAAACTTTATTGTTTTCGGTAACGGCAAACGCGCCTTCGTAAGCTCCTCCGATCAGTCTTGCCTTTTCGCCGCCCAAATCAACAAGAACGGGCGTTTGACTATTTTTAGAGTTTCCGTTCCCAAGCTGTCCGTAAAGGTTATGTCCAAACGCGTAAACTTTGCCGTCGTTACTTAAGGCGATGGTAAAGTATTCGCCCGCGGCGGCTTGAACGATATTGTTTAATACTTTGCACGGCGTAGTTACGTAAATCCCCGTATTCGGTTTGCAACCCGTCTCTCCATAGCCGCTCTGTCCCCAGCCGTAGAGATTGCCGTCTTGATCGAGGGCTATTAGATGATAAGCGCCGCCCGTTAATTGAACGATATTGGTTAAGCTTTCTACTTTAGCGGGCTTATTACTACTTGAAACGGAAATCTTTCCGTTACCCTGCTGACCAGAACCTCTAAAGCCCCAGACAAATACTTCGCCTTTATCGTTGATGGTAGCGCCGGAGGTTATGAGGGAGGTTTGGGGAAGCGTATTTTTTGGTTTGGCTTTAACCATTCTATTTTCAACTACCGCGAAGTTGCCTAGCTTATCTGCGCTTACCGGTTGCGCTAGAAAGGTTAATACGCTGTTTACGCCTATTGCCGATTCGTCTTTGCCCGCGTTCAAAGTTACATTAACTTCCACCGATTCGCCCTTGTCAATCGTCGCAGTTTTCGGGTTAACGGCTATTACAAAACCTTTATCGTCAATCGCCGAGAAATTATACGATCCGTTTTCTCCGTTATTGAAAACCTTGAACGAAAGTACCTTATCCTCGCCAAGCGGTAGTTCGCCGTCAAAAGGCGCGGTTACTTTAATATATTGAGGAGCCACTTTTCGCGCTAAAACGCGCTGAAAATCCGTTCCGTTTTCGTCTTGTCCAAAAGCATAGACGATAAAGTCCTGATCTGGAACGATAAAATCTTCTTTCAGAAATACGGTTTTAACCTGCGGATATTCGTCGACTATATTGAGGTTTAGCCTATCGATTTTGTTTCCTTGCTTACCTCTAATCTCAAAATAGACGTCCGAAACAGCGCCCCAAATCGTCGCTTCTACCGCCGTTTCGCTTCCCGCCAGCGGGTAACCCTCGATTTCAAAAAATCCGGGGTGAGCGGAATTGTCATATTCGACAAACTTAAACTTACTGAACGAAAGCGGACTGTCGCCTATAACATTGATCGAAAACTCTCCGCTTCCGCTTATGCCGATCTGCCATTCGCCTATCTGCGGAGCGTCTATTTCATAAACGACAACGGCGGACAAAACAGTTCGCTTTACGCCTTCGTCGTCTGGCTTAACCGCGCTTCCGTCGGGCTTGACGATCTTTACCGTAGCGCTTCCGTTAAGCAGACTGATAAATATTGAAATCTTATTAGTTTTTAAGTCGGCTTTGAAGCTATACGACTTATTATTATCAGCCGTAAGTTTATCGCCGATTGTTAGAAATCCGGTAGCGTAATCGCTTAATAAAATATCCGTTAATTCGGCGAGTTTACCAGCTTCGCTCGGATTTATTATAAATACCTGTCCGCCGGTTACGTCCGATATTTCAAAGTATTTCGAATCGTATGGAGAGCAACTGCCGCTTAAAGCGTTGTTTACGCCGACGTTTTTATAAAAAGCCAGCGCCGACGCCGCTAATGAATCAGTACGATCCTTAATGGACGCGTCGGTATAAGTAAACGCTTTGCCGCCTTCGCCCAAAGCAGAAACGACTTTGAGCGTCCCAAGTCCGGCAAGTTCGGGGCAATCGCCGCCGTTCCCGCCATAGCCGGCGTATAATGATGAAAGCCTGCTTAAGAACGCGTCAGAATCGGTTGTTGTGAAAGGGGACGGAATATATGGATCATTGATAATGCCAAGCACATATTGAGAAGGTTCTTTATCTGTGCCTACTAGACCGCTTACAATAGCGCTAGCCGCCGACTTAACTCCGCTTATTTCTTGCGACATGCTGCCCGTCGTATCGATTGCAAAACCTATTTCTGAACCGAAGCCTAAAAACTTCTTAAAAAGTATAGTTCCTTCTTCTTCGCCCTTTTCGGATATTAGTTTTGTTCGAATATTTCTAAAGTATTCTACTGTCGCCATTCTTGCGGCGTTTGCCGCGGGGTAGTGGTGATCGTAATGGGGGGAAATAACATGGCTCACAGTATGACATACAGCAGCATCCTTGTTTATGCCTTCTCTTCCAAGACCATCCCAGCTTCCACCATGAAAACATTTATTTACGCCATCTAGCGGTCTACCTGATGTTCCCAAATAGTAACCGCTTGTTAACTTACCGGTACCAATAAGGTTTCTACTATTTATTACATTGCAAAAATCAGACGGGATAAAGAAATCTGAAATATTAAAATATGTGCAAGTATCCTCATTTGGCGCGGCAACATTACTCATTACGCCATAGCCCATTTCGGGGTGAATTACGGCTCCGCGCATTTCTACCCAATTTGAATGAGCGTAAAAATCTTGTAAAGTATGGGTAGTCGCGCCTAACGTTCTGCGAGGCTGGTTACGTTTCCAAATACAATGTTCTCTACGCCTCTAACTACTTCGTCTCTTACTAGAATACTGCATTGCGTTAGTTGTTCGCCATCGCAATGCCAAACAGGATTATTTTGTCTGCCGTCGTGATCCACGTCGGCATTAGACTGCGATATGGTTTCTATCGCGTTTTCCATAGCTGAAGTATAAGGTATGCCGCTTGGACCGTAACCGTATTCCGCGTATATCACGTTTAACGCTTCTTGCGTTATCCTCTTATGGTGTTCGCCAGGAACTACCGCTCGTGGATAGTCGGGGATAAACGCAAATGCGTTTATGCTAATTAGCGTTATTATTCCCGTAACGCTCAGCGCTTTGTTGATAAGTCTCATACTGAATCCTTTCGTTGAGGTTAGTCCTATTATGCAGACGCTATGCGTCATTATCGTTACTCTCTTTACTTTTTGCAAACGGCGGCGTAAAAACGCCGATCAAAAATATTCCTAATGGTATCAGCAAATATATGAAAGGAGAAAATATTTTAAATAGATTTTTATAAGTGT
>JAIRNH010000021.1 GCA_031258155.1 Helicobacteraceae bacterium
GCGCTTGCGGCGTTGGCGCCTCGTATTTTTACGCCGCCGTTATCCTTGTCGAGATCGATCTTAACGCCAAACCTTTCGCATAGCTCGGTAATCACCGCTCCGCCTTTGCCGATAATCGCCGGAATAGCTTTTGGATCGACGCTAAAGTTTTCAAAACCCGGTAGAGCCGACGAGTTGATAACAATCTCGTCGCACGCGCTTTGCATCTTTTCAAGAATGCTTAACCGCGCGACGCGGGCGCGTTCCAAGGCTTCGGCGAGCAAGTTTAACGGCAGACCGCCGAGTTTAATATCCATTTGCAAGGCGCTTACGCCGTCTTTTGTCCCCGCGACCTTGAAATCCATGTCGCCGTCGTGATCCTCAAGCCCCGTAATATCGGTCAAAATCTTGTAACGATCGCCCTCGGTCATAAGCCCCATCGCAACGCCGGCGACGAGTTTTTGAAGCGGAACGGCGGCGGCTTTAAGCGCCATTGTAGCTCCGCATACGGTAGCCATCGACGAGCTTCCGTTGCTTTCTAATATCTCGCTGACGACGCGGATCGCGTTCTCGTAAGCGGGATCGATCTGACACTCGATCGCGCGTTTAGCGAGGTTGCCGTGTCCAAGCTCGCGCCGCCCGGGCGCGCCGATTCGCTTCGCCTCGCCCACGCTGAAACCGGGGAAATTGTAGTGGAGCATAAACTTCTCAAACGATTGCGCTTTGTTGGTTAGTCGCTCCAAACCTTGCCGATCGCTATCGCCGCCAAGCGTTACGACCGCTAGCGCCTGAGTTTGCCCTCTTGTAAATAGCGCGCTACCGTGCGCTTTTGGCAGCAGGTTGGTCTCGATTAGTATCGGGCGAATCTCGTCCAAAGCGCGCCCGTCGGCGCGGCGATCGTCCTCCAAAACGCTTTTGCGGGAGAGAAAGCGTTTTCGCGCCTCGATCGCAAGCTCGACGCTTTTTGTATCGTCGGTTTCAAGCGTCTGCGCGGCGCGTTTAACTATCTCTTTCAGCGCGCCGCCGCGTTCGCTTTTGGACATACGAAACAGCGCCTCTTTGATCGCGCCGTCGTAATGTTCGGCGACATGCGCGGCGACTAATTCGTCGATTTGATCGCTCTTTAGCGCAAAAGATTTGGTCTCTTTAGCCGCGAACGCGAACGCGTCTTCGTATATTTTCGCCGCTTTGGCGACGTTTTCTTGCGCCAAAGCGATCGCTTCCAAGAGCTTATCTTCGGGCAATTCCGCTTCGCAAACTCTCAACGAGCTAGACCATACGGCGCGCATCTCGATCATTAGCAACTCTTCGGCGCTACCGCAGACAAATAGATCGAGAACGCTTTTTTCCATATCCGAAAGCGTCGGATTTACGACGAAACGATCGTCTATCAGTCCGATGCGAACCGCGCAAACCGTCTTTTTAGCCGGCAAAGAGCCGACAAACAGCGCCGCGCCCGCCGCTAAAACCGCTAACCGTTGCAAATCCGCGTCCGCGTCGCAACTTAAGACGGTAACCACGATTAAAACGGGCGTTGTAAGCCCTTTTGGAAAAAGCGGGCGAAGCGTGCGATCGATAATTCTCGCGGTCAAGGTTTCAAAATCGCTAGGCTTGTTTTCCCGTTTTACAAAACCGCCCGGAAACTTGCCCGCCGCGTAGGTTTTCTCAATATATTGCACGGTCAGCGGCAGAAAATCGTCGTCGCTCTCTTCGGCTTCCTCGTAGGTAACGGCGGCTAACAAGACGTTAGAGCCCTCTCTAAACCAGACCGCTCCGTCGGCTTGATTGGCGTATTTGCCAAACTCGTATCTCTCTTGCGCCTTTATAGGCGCGACGCTAACGACCTTCTCGTTCATAAATCTCCTTTTGGTTTTTCAACTTTGATCTCGCTTTTTTCGCGGCTAAAAGCGTTGATTAGCGCCGCCGCGTCAACGTTTTCAAGCGTTTGATAGTAGCTCTTAGCCTCGACGTAGTGCGGCATGCGATGAGGCAGATAAAGGTCGTCGATCAAGCTGTAAAGCTCGACGGCTAGATTTTCGGGAATTACGGGCAGGGCGACGGCGACTTTGGCGGGGTTCATAGCGAACACCGTTTTAAGCGAGACCATCAACGTAAGCCCCGTATCCGCCCCTTCGTCCGCTAACATAACGTTTTTGCCAGCCATATTTCTTAGCGGCGCGCCTTTGCGGTATTTGTAGAGATAGCTTAAAATTTTCTCGTCGTGTTTGCGTTTGGCTTCGCCGTATATGTAATCTACGCTAATATCAAAGGCGTTCGCTAGAAAGTGATTGATCACAATCTCTTCCGTTTCGCTTACTACGGAAATCCAACAGTCTTTATTGATTGGAGAGCAGATCGGCTCGGTAAAAATATACTCTAGCGAGCCGCCGATCGCTTTAGCTATATCGAAAGCGATCTGCGAGCCTTGATCGCTCATAGCTAAAACCTCCCACTTCTCCTTTTTCATCTGCTGGATCGGCATAACGGCGAGCAGTTTTTGAGCGGCGTCGGCGCGGTTTTCAAAGAGGATCATTGCGCTAAACTCGCCGCGCTTGAACCGCTAAGCAGCAGATATTTCAGATCGTCGTCTATAAAATGCACGCCCGCTCCCGCGAAAAAGTTGTCCGCGTCGGAGTTGAGAAAATTATCGTAGCCGCCATATACGGCTATAAACTTCCACGGCAGATAACGGGCGGTAAATCTTAGATGCGCGTTAGAGCCGCGAATATCGTTGATAGCGTTGAAGTCATACGCCTCCAACGAGAGTTTAAGCCGATCGTCGTCGCTGAAATAATCAATCCCCACCCCGCCCGTATCGCGTATCAGCCCGCCGCGCAGTAGCCAATTTTTGTAGCGCTTGCCAAGCTGCGCGTTTACCAGAAACTCCTCCTCGTCGCTGTGGAGCTTGGGCAAAATCGCTTTGCCCGATCCGTCTAGGCGTTTGATCAGCGGCGCGGAACTTACGCCCAGCATATAGTAATTTGTCGGATTTGGCAGGTAGGCGACCGCGAGTTCGGATTCGCCGAAGCGATCGTCAAGCATTCTGACGTAACCTAGATCGATCTGTAATTCGGCTTTATCGACCTTGCCGAACATGCCGTCTAGGCTTTCGAGCGTGTCGGTTCCTTTATCGAAGAAATTTTTCACGCTAGAGATCGTTACGCCAAGCGACGAGGCGTTATCCTCGCGCTCGCCGACAAGCGCGATCAGGTTGTCTTCAAGATCGGAAAACTTCTCTAAAATTTCGGGTAGTTTGGCGTTGATGTCTTTTCCCGTTTTGCGAAACTCCGCGCTTAGATCGTCGATCTGCGCCATAATTTTCGGCAGGCTTTCGTTGATCGTCTTGCCCGCTATTCTAAACTCCTCGCCCGCCACGCCGAGTTTTTCGCCCATATCTTTGAGAGAGGCGATCGCCTCTTTGAGGTTGGCTCTAGTCTCCGCGTCAAACGCCTCGTTTAGCCCTTCCATAAAATGCTTAACTTCCTCGACCGCCTCTTCAATCGAAGCGTAGCGTTTATGTTTTTCAATGCGATCGCCCTCTTGTAGTAGCCGATCCGAATCGCCGTAAAGGATATTGATCGCGTTGCCGCCAAGCAACGACTCTTGCGCTATAACCATAACGGAATCGGCGGGTATTTTATGCCCGTCGAAAATAAATAGCGTCAATACCACCTTGTTGCGATCTATCTCCATCTTCTCCAAATATCCCGCCTCCACGCCGTGAACCCTCACGACGCTGTTTATCTCCAATCCGATCGCGCTTGGAACTTCGGCGAATAGGCGGTAGCCGTCCTTTCCGAAGTTAGCCACGCTCGAAACCCTTGTGGATAGCAGTATCAACGCGGCGATTCCAATTAGCGCGAATAACCCGACTTTAGATTCCGCGCGCATTAACTTTTCTCGTTCGCATAAAGCTGTTGGCTAACCTCGCCAAAAGGAATTAGAATTAATCGCAAATAGATTATATCGTTAATTTTAGACGAACTGCTTCGCGAGCCGACGTTATACGGGGTAGTAGCCCGCTCGAAGCTCAGCTCGCTTTGCCAGCAGCCGCTTTTGTGGTTTAGCGCTACTCTCCAGCCGCGAGTTTGGTTTTCAAGCAGATCGCGCTCGTATCGCCCCGAAATCGCGTCGTTAGCGCTTAACCGATAGCCGATCGAGGCTTGCATATAGCGTTTAGCGACCTGTTTGCCCGTAGGATTTTCGTATAAATGCGTTAGCGCGTATTCAAAGTCGCTAATAGAGCCGCTAAAATCGGTAACGCTAGAGACGACCGCGCTAAGATCGTGCGAATAGCGAAGTTTATTCGTTAGGCTTTGATCGAAAAGTTTTAGCGTCAATTCGTTTTCCAGATCAAACCAGCTCGCGTTATCCTCGATCGACGCTATCTGATTGGCGCGGTGGGTTAAAAAAGCCCTTCCTCTTTTGTCGTATAAAAACTGCGTAAGGTTGAGCGAAGCGGTTTTGTATCCGCTTTGTTTCGCTCCAGCGTCGGTAAAATCGCGATCAAAATCGCCCGTAACGCTATGATAAAACGGATCGGACAGGGACGCGCTAAATCCTATCGTATGAAAAACGTCGTTATACGGCTTGGCTAACAGCGTAGATAGACCGAGCGTAAGCGTTTGGCGGTTTTCGATCCCGCTTTCTAGCTTTGTCGCGATCTGATCTAAGTAGCGAATTTGATAGCGCGACGTTTCTAGTTTTGCGTCAAAAAGCAGATAATCGTCAAAAAGCGGCAGATGATAGCTAATAGGGACGTCGATCTCGTAATCCTGCGCTTTGTTTCCCTCTTTTCGCGTAAAATTGCGCGCTCTCGCATCCGCGCTAATAAGCAGATTATCAAAAAATAGCGATCGGGCGAATAGATGCCCGTGCGCCTCCGGCAAAATCTGCGCTAAAGCGTCGTTTTTTAGCGGGTTTTTGTAGTTTTTGAAATAGCGCGAATATACGCCTAGATAAGCGTCGTCGCCTTTAAGAAAATAGTCGGCTTTATTGGTTATCAGCGCGCCGATATCGCGATCCAATTTGCCGCCGTCTAACGAGTGTAGATCGATATACTCTATATCGTTGTAATCTTGATAGTCTATTATTAAGCCCTCTTGCGTATTAGACGACGGCGAGGTAAAAATCCGCGATCGCTCGTAAATAAGATCGCCGCCTTGTTTAACCTCTCTTTCATTGACGTAGCGCCCTAAATACTCCTGTTTATTTTTGAACCTGCCAAGGTTGATCGCGCCTTTTGAATAGGGCGAATCTACCCATCGAAAATACAATCCAAGCCCGTCGCCTCTTTTATAGCGCGCTTGATCCCAAAACTCCAAATCCCACCAATCGCTCGGCGCTAAATAAAAGGGCAGCTCAAAACGCGTTCCGTCGTCTTTGGAGCTGCCAAAACGGGGAAACAAAAAACCGCTGCGACGCTTATCGTCAGTGTAGTAGCCAAAAAACGGCATATAAAAAACGGGGACGCGCCCCGCGTAAAAAACGGCGTTGCGAATTTCCACCCACTGCTTTTCCTGATCGTGCCTAGCCTCGCTAAAGCGAAACGACCAGTCGGGGCTCGCGGGCGCGCAACCCGAAACGCTGCCTTGTTTGATAGTCGATATGTTGCCATCTACGATCGCCTCGTTGCCCGCGAGCCAGAGCGGACTTTTGTTGGAAACGGTAAAAAAGTGATCGACCATTCCGTCGCGACCATTTGCGTTTTGCAGTTTAAGGTAATCCGCCAGCATAAGATCGCCGCCGATTCTCGAAAAATAGACGTTGCCAAATAGTTCGGCTTCGCCCGTATCTTGGCAGTAGATCAAGCGATCGGCGCGCATATAAGCGCCGTCCTCGCCGCGTAGCGACACGTCGCCTTCGGCGACGGTAACGTTGTTTTCGCTCTCTACGCTCGCGGCTATCAACTCGAAACGGTTTTCGGCGAAGAGGGCGCCGCAGACGCTTAAAAAGAGCCAAAACGCCCTAGGCATCGATCACGATTACACGCGAAAGCTTATCGTGCCATGTTTGACGCAGAGGATCGACAAACGCCCACGCAAAGCCGAGCGCCATACACAGATCGCTCGCGACCCGCATCAAAGCTCTAAGCAAAGCGATGTGAAACGGCGGCTTGCTAAGAGCGCCAATCTCTATAACGACTATTTTCTGCCACATCTTGCCGAACGTAGCGCCGTATAACCCCACGAAAGCCGTTTGATAAACTATGTGCAGCAGCGCGATCCATACGAAGTAGGAGTTAATAATCTCTATCTGTTCGATCGCGGAACTAGCGGCGCTAAGAGGCTCCCACAACGCGACGAAAACAATCGCTCCGATCAGCGCTTCGTCCAGCAAATACGCCTTGATCCGCTTCGGATAAGAGGCGATCGTAAGCTCCTCGCGCGCTAAATCCCGCTCTATCTTGTCCATTATCGCAAAGCCTGATAAGCTATATCGGTTCTATATTGCATGCCGTCGAAACTGATTTTATCGATCAGGTTATAGGCGTTTTCGCGCGCCGATTTAATATCGCCGCCAAGCCCCATGGCGATCAGAATGCGACCGCCGTTCGCGATAATCTCGCCGTTCGCGCCTTTGGTTACGGCGGCGAAAAGAATATGCGCGTTTTCGTTTTCCGCGCCCTCGGCTATGGTAATGGGCGCTAGATCGCTAGATTTATACGGGTAGTTTCGCGAAGCGACCACCACGCCGACCGCCTTTTTATCGCTAAAGCGCGGTTTAACTTCGCTTAGCCTGCCGATCGCCGCGTTATAAAAAAGCTCGATTGCGCTCGAATCGAGCAGCGCCATCAGCGCCTCGCACTCTGGATCGCCAAAGCGAACGTTAAACTCCAGCGTATAAGGTTCGCCGCCAACGACCATAATCCCGCAGAATAAAACGCCCGTAAAGGGCATGCCGTCGGCTTTCGCCGCATCGATTGTCGGCTTGATAATTCTCGCTTTGACCTTCTCGATTAGCTCCGCGTTCGCCAAAGGCGTCGGGGCATACGCGCCCATTCCGCCCGTATTGGGACCCAGATCGCCCGTTAAAAGTCGCTTGTGATCCTGACAAGCGGGCAAAACGACGAAATCCGTCCCGTCGCTAACGGCGAAAACCGAAAGCTCGAAGCCGTTCAAAAACTCCTCGATCACGACGCGCCTGCCCGCTTCGGCAAAGCTAACGCCGCTTAACATATCTTGCGCGGTTTCGAGCGCCTCTTTGGCGCTTTGGGCGATAATCACGCCTTTGCCCGCGCACAGCCCGTCGGCTTTAACGACGATCGGCGCTCTTAGCGTTTCTATAAATTGTTTCGCTTCGTTTATGTCGCTTGTTTCAATATATCTCGCGGTGGGAATCTTATTTTTGGCTAGAAAGTTTTTCATAAAGGCTTTGGAGCCTTCTAGCCGCGCCGCCGCTTTTGAGGGTCCAAAAATAACTAGGTTTTTAGCGCGAAAAACGTCCGTTACGCCCTTTACCAAAGGCTCTTCGCTGCCTACGACGGTCAGTTTAACGTCGTTTTTGATCGCAAACTCGGCTAACTCCTCAAAGTCGGCGATCGCCACATTAACGCCCAGTTTATCGGTCGCGCCGTTTCCGGGGGCAAAGTATAGTTTTTCGCAATTTTTATCGGCTCTTAACGCGCGCCCGATCGCGTATTCGCGCCCGCCGCCTCCAATAATCAACGCATTCATTGGCGTATCCATATAAGATTAAAAAAACCGAACGGGCGTTCGCGCCATCATCTTTTGGTCGCGAGTCAAAAAGAGAAGAAGCCGTTTGACTCTTTAGGGGCAAGTCCGCAAGGGTTATGCCGCACACCAAGCCAAAACAGAGTTCTTTATAACGCGCAACTATGTTCGACCCAAATAGGTAGCGGGTAGCGCTCCGTCCAGCGGCGTTATTATAGCTTACCCTTTTATAACTCTCTCGCCCGCTCGTATTTTTGATATATCTTAGCCGTATTTACGCCTCCTTGCGCGACGCGGCGTTTAGCGAGGACAAACTAAAGATCGGCGCGTTTGCCTTTACGTTTCGCCTTAGCGCTATAACGCGATAGTATGTTCGCTCTTTGACAAATCTTCGTATTTGGAATATATCAATTCTAGTAGTTTCGTATAATAATCGTAATCTAATAATTCGTCAAATTTGTAGTCGTCGGCGTTTTCAAAAAACCTTTCAATGGAAAATACCATCTCTTCGTCAAATTCCATCTCCTCTTTGGAATATCTCGTTTGATCCTGTTCGCCAAAACGACGGATTTGACGCTTGAGCGTTTGGGCTTTAACGACTAAAATATGCTTATTTGCGTTTATGTAATCTACGCCGCCGTCATACACCGCTCTATATTGCTCGTATTCTAACGCCATTTAAGCCTCCGCGCGATTTGGTTTGCGCTATTATAATTTGACCGCGCTTACTTAAGCGACGCGGCGAAGGCTACAGCCGCGTCTATATCCGTTTTGGGGCTGATCTGATAGGGCGCGAAAGGTTTTAGCGTTTTTGCCGCGCTTTGCCCTAGCGCTACGGCGCGCCAATCGCTTCGCCATTTTGTTTGAGAGAAGAAGCTCTTAACGGCGCTTGGGGAACTAAACACGATCGCCGCGTCGTTTGGTATGAGGTTCGCGTCGATCGCTTTAGAACGGGTTTCATATACGACGAAACTTTGGCAGACTACGCCCTCGCGCTTTAATATCCGCTCTAATTCGCCGATAACCTCGCGCGCGCGCGGGTAGCAGAAGCGAAGATCGCGATAACGCTCCGCGATCGCTTCGGCTAGACGATTGGCGCTAGGCTTCGGCGACTCTAAGCAAACCGCGTAGCCCAGCTTCGTCGCAAGCCGCGAAGTCGCCGCGCCGATCGAGAAAACCTTTAGGCTTTTGCACTCGCCGTTTAGCCGAACAAGCGCTTTTACGGCTTGCTTCGAGGTGAAAATAACCGCGTCAAAATCGCTCGCGTCGATCGCCGCGTCTAAAAAAACCGTTTCGATCGCAGGCAGATGAATCGCGCCTTTTACGCCCTCTAGCGAAAGCGTTACCACAGGGCGCGCCGTCATTTTCGCCCGCTTGCCGCTTGATTATCTTTCATAAAACTTACTCGCTAACGTTTTAATTAACGCCGTTTCATTATACCCCGCGCTTCTTTTCGCGCGAATTAGCGATCGGTCGCGCCTTACCAAACGCATCAATGCGGCTAAACGGCGCGTTAGCGCAAGTTATCAAGCGTCGTTACGACCTGACGCATTACGTTTTGAACCTCTTTAACGCTTTCTACTAGAGAATCCATCTCGGCGGCGTTGGAACTCATAGAGTCGGAGCTGTCGCCGATCGTTTGCACGACGGCGCTAATCGACGCGCTTGTTTCGGCGAGGCTCTTTTGCGTGCGTTCGGCTAACTTTCTCACCTCGTCCGCTACGACGGCGAAGCCGCGCCCGTGTTCGCCCGCCCGCGCCGCTTCGATCGCCGCGTTTAACGCCAAAAGATTGGTCTGATCGGCTATATCGCCTATAACGCTTAACACCCCTTTTACCTGCTCCGCGTCGCGGCTTAGCTGGATTAGCTTATCCGCGAGTTCGTTCTCTTTCTGGCTTGTCTCGTTGATCTTGGCGACAAGAACGCCTATGATCGTTTCGGCTCTGGCAAGGCTCTCCTCGCGCAAAGCTACGATCGCCTTTTCAAGCGCCTGCGAGCGCTCCATAATCGTTTGCGCGTCCGCCTCTTTCGCCGCTTCCATCTCCCCAAGTTTGCCGCCTAAGGCATTGATTCCTTCAAACAATTTAAGAACGTCATGCTCTACGCCGTCCGTTTCCACCCGCTTGTCAAACTCGCCGCGCCCAAACGCCTCAAAGGTTAGTAACGCGCGATCGACGAGGTATGATTGAAATATATCAAGCATTTTGTTAAGGCTTTTCGCGAGCGTGGATAAGAGCGGATCCGCCTGTTTCGCGTCCAAGCGGCAGGAAAGCAATCCCTTTTGCACCTGCTCCACAATCAAGATCGCCTGCGCGATTGTGAGCATATACTCCTGCGTGTGGCTTACGAAATTGTCCGCTACGCCGTAGATCGCCTTTTTCAACTCGCCGTCGTTTGGAGAGAGAATCGGCATGCGATTGCGTTTTAGCCTGATCAGGTCTTTGAAGTCGTCGAGCGCCTCCAAAGCGCCCTGAGAGCCGCCTTTGCGACCGGCGCTCTTAGCGACAAACACGATCGCCGCCGCAAATAGCAAGGCGACGCTTGCTATAGCGATCGTCGCCCCCTCGTAAATAGCCGCCATAACTGCCGCGAACGCGATAAAAGAGAGAATCGCGATTTTAATCGTTCTGCTCATTGTAGCGTCTTATAAAGCGCTTCCGCTTCGGCGATTTCGGCGCGGTTTGGCTTGCGCCTCGCCGAAATATAGGCTTTTTCGCCGTCGCAGCTCGTGGTTTGCATGATCGTCGCGTAAACCCAGTAAAAATCGCCGTTTTTCGCGCGGTTTTTTACAAAGCCCGTCCAGATGTCGCCGCTTTGGATCGTGTCCCACAGTTGTTTGAACGCCGCTTTTGGCATGTCGGGATGCCTGACGATATTGTGTTGCCTGCCGATTAGCTCCTTGAGCGAATATCTGCAAACTTTCAGAAAATCGTCGTTCGCAAAGGTTATTACTCCCTTTTCGTTAGTCTGTGAAACCAAAAAGTGATCGTCGCGCAAAACAATTTCCGCCATTGTCGCACCCTCCCTTTCGCGCTTCAGAGTTTGAGATAAGACATTCTAGCCCTAAAGCGCTAAATTAAAATTAGTATAATGTCGCGTTTAACTCAATAAAAAGTCGCTTCGTAATGACCAACTTTAAAGTTTTTTCCGGTTCGGCGCACCCTCAGCTGGCGGCGGAGATATGCGCAAATATGGATCACCCGCTAGGACAAGTAACAAGAAGCCGTTTCAGCGACGGCGAAATCGGCATTCAAATTAGCGAAAGCGTGCGCGGTCAAGACGTTTTTATTATTCAACCGACCTGTCCGCCCGCAAACGACAATTTGATGGAGATACTGCTTATGATCGACGCGCTCAAGCGATCGAGCGCCAACAGCATTATCGCCGTAACCCCCTATTTTGGTTACGCGAGGCAGGATCGCAAAGCCGCGCCGAGAGTGCCGATTACGGCTAAATTGGTGGCGAATCTGTTGGAAACGGCGGGCATAGATCGCCTCGTAACGCTCGATCTGCACGCGGGACAGATTCAGGGCTTTTTCGACGTTCCCGTAGATAACCTTTACGGCTCGGTGATCTTCGCGGAGCATATTTGTTCGCGTAACTTTTCAAACGCCGTTATCGCTTCGCCGGACGTAGGCGGCGTGGCGCGCGCGCGAAGTTTCGCCAAACGGCTCGATCTCGACATCGTTATCGTCGATAAGCGGCGCGAAAGAGCCAATCAAAGCGAGGTGATGAACATTATAGGCGACGTGCGCAATAAAGACGTGATTATGATCGACGACATCGTAGATACCGGCGGCACGCTGCTCGGAGCGGCGCTGGCGCTCAAGGATCGCGGCGCGAAAAGCGTTATGGCGTGTTGTTCGCACGCGGTGTTGTCGGGACTAGCCTACGAGAAGTTAGAAGCGGGCGAAATCGACGAGCTTATCGTAACCAATACGATCCCGCTTAAGCGCCCCAGCGACAAGATCACCGTTTTAAGCGTCGCGCCTCTGTTTTCTGAGGTTATGCGCCGAATCGTTAATAACGAAAGCGTCAACGGACTATTTGAATAGAGTATATCTTGACTAAGTCGCTCAACTTAATATAATTAGCGCTATTATTGCCTCTCGAAAGAGAGGCGCATAATGATTACGAGACGAAAGTTTTTGCAAATTGCGGGCGCGAACGCCGCGCTTGCCTACCTAACGCCAAGCGAGCTATTGGCGGCTAAGAATATACCCGCGACGCTTGCCATAGGCGCCACAAACTACACGTGGGCGGTGGCGCTGGTGGCAAACGCGGGCGGCTATTGGCTGAAAAACGGGGTGGATATTACGGAGCGCGATTTCACTAACGGGCGCGACGCGATGCAAGCGATGCTATCCGATTCCGCTACTTTTTCCACCACTACGGACACCCCGCTGGTATTTTCGTTGTTGCGCGGCATTTCGCTTCACGCCGCGCTTGACTTCACTCGCCACACGCGAGATATGGTTATCGCCTCGATCGAGGGGCGCGGCGTAAGCGCTAACGATCCTCGATCGCTAAAAGGTAAAAAGATCGGAACGCCAAGCGGAACAAGCGGGCAGTATTTGGTTGCGCGCTACCTTAAATACGCGGGACTAAAAGACGGCGACGTAACGCTTGTGAATATAGCGCCAAGCGATCTGGTCAATACTCTGATTCGCGGCGACGTCGACGCTTTTTCTTGGTCTCTTACGGCGGCTAGAGCGGCGATCGATAAGAGCGGCGGCAAGGCGTTTTTATTAACGCAAGACGGATTTGAAAAGTTTTTCGTCTCTCATCACCTGTTGCTGACCAACGATCGGACTGTAGAGAAGCGCGGCGAACTGCTTGAGCGCGCCTCTAAAGCGTTTTTAGAAGCGCAAGAACGGATCGAGAACGATCCAAAATGGGCGGATCTGATCGCAAGTCGCGTTCGTATCTCTTCCGACGAAATTTTGAAATCTTCCGAAAACCTTGATTTTCGCGTCGGTCTGGACTCGCGATTGTTAGACGATCTGGTAATAGAGGCGCAGTGGGCGATCGAATCTAAACTTTCGCCGGAGCCAAAAGGCGATTTGCGTAAGATTTTGCGCGACGCGATCTACGAAGCGCCGCTCAAAAAAGTCGCTCCAGATCGCGTTAATTTGGGATAGCGCTAAGGAGGTTTGAAGCCGCCTTTAATAGATCGCCATCCTTTTTTTTCGTCGCGGAAACGACATGAAATGCCGTTTTTGATAAAGCGCGCGAAGTAGGGCGGCTTCGCTCAAATAGCATAATAAAGGGGGCGATATGCCTAGTTTATCGTTGTTTTATGGCAATTTTGACGTATTACGAAGCTGGCGAAAGACATAACAAACCGCATATTTACGCTGAATACGCGAGCGAGTAGGTTTCAGTTTCGTTTTGCGGCGAAATATCGAGTAGTTTCTGCGGCTAACTTGGCGACGTATCCTATTTCAAAACCGCTCGCGCCGTCAATACCCGCGTTGAATGAGGACATTGCCCCCGAAGCGCTATATGAAACGTCGCAAAGCGTAATTAAATCAACTTAAGGCGCGATCGCGCTACAAATTCTGATCATATATTGCTCTTCGCGTCGTTTCCAATCGCTGTTTTACCCGCGCGATCGCAAGGAGCGCGACAAAGCTATCAAACGGCAAGCCAACCGCCGCCGACGTTTCAATGCGCGTTATACCGCGTCTTTCTCATTGTCGTTCGCCTTTGCCGCTTTGGGTTTTCGTCCAATTTTTTGGTCAAAGGCGTATCTAAGCGAATATCCATCGCCAGATCGCGGTTTAATCCTATTGTCATTCCCGCGAAGGCGGGAATCTATGATAACAATCATAAAAAGATGGATACCCGTTTTCACGGGTATGACGAAAAGGGGACGCAGGAATGACGAGAGAGAATGACGGGGGTATGGATATCCGCCTATGCGTATGACGGGAATGGGTTCCCGCCTGTGCGGGTAGGCAAAGAAGGTCGTCATTATGGACGCATATCATAATCGCGCAAATGCTTACACAAAATTAGGCAATCTAAAAAGCGCCGCAGGGGACGCTCGCAAGGCGTGCGAACTTGGCGAATGCGATTTATTACGATATATGGGAGGAAAATAAACGATTGCGCGACTAACCGATTAGTATAGTCGCAAAAAAACGCCCGAAATCTAGCTCCCAAAAACCGCTTACGGTTTTGGGGCGAAAAAATCTACTATCGCCCTACTACGAACTTGTGGAAATCGCTATTTATTTAGGTAGCGAAACCTCTGTTAGCCAGAGGGCGAATAACAAGCGCCTATTAGACCTTTAGCGTTTATCGGCAATCGCGGCGCAAAAGGCTATTATTGGTTTTTGACTCGATCCCAAACAAGCGTCGCTTTGCCGTCGACCTCCTCGATCGCGCCCATACCGACAATGTTGTAGCCCGCATCGACATAGTGAATCTCGCCCGTTACGCCGCTTGCGAGATCGCTTAATAGATACATCGCGGCGTTTCCCACCTGATCGATCGTTACGTTTTCGCGCAAAGGCGCGTTTGCCTCGTTCCATTTCATAATCATTCTAAAATCGCCGATACCGGAAGCGGCTAACGTGCGAATGGGTCCCGCGCTGATCGCGTTTACGCGAACGCCCTCCTCGCCCAAATCCGCCGCCAGATAGCGCACGGAGGCTTCTAGCGCCGCTTTTGCCACGCCCATTACGTTGTAGTGAGGCACTACCGCCACCGCGCCTAAATAGGTCAGCGTCAAAACGGAAGCGCCTTTGTTGAATACGGGCAACAACCTCCGCACCGTTTCTATTAGCGTATAAACGGAGGTTTGCAAGGCGATATTAAACGCCTCTTTGCTCGTGTCTATAAATCGTCCGTCCAGCGCCTCTTTTGGCGCGAACGCCACCGCGTGAACGAGAAAATCGATTTTGCCCAAATCCCGCTCGATTTTCTCGCGCACCGCGTCGATCTCTTCGCTAGAGCTTGCGTCCAGCCTATAAACATACCTACAATCAAGCTCTTCTGCAATCGGGCGCACTCGCTTTTCAACCTGCTCGCTAAAATAGGTCAGCGCAAACTCGCCGCCCTGTTTTTTGATCGCCTTAGCGATTCCGTAGGCGATCGATCTGTTGTTCGCCACGCCTATGATAAGCCCTTTTTTTCCTTGCATAATCATTGCCGTTCTTGTCCTTTTTTGATTTTGTCGGCTATATCTAAAAGCGCGCAGAAGCGTTCGCTAATCCAACTTGCCGTTCCCACAAGCGCCCCGTCCACGTTATCTAACGACAAAATCGCTTCCGCGTTATCAACTTTGACGCTACCGCCATAAAGCAGCGGCTTGTCGCATATATTCTTAATCGCGCTATGCACCGAAAGAATATCGTCGCCTGTCGCGGCTTTGCCCGTTCCGATCGCCCACACGGGTTCGTAAGCCAAAACTAGGCGCGGATAGCTTAGGTCTATGCCGTCAAGTTGGCGCTCTATATAGGTCATAACCGCGTCGAAACCCGCCTCTTTGATCTCTAGCGGCTCGCCTACGCAGAAAAATATCTCATAGTCTAATCCGGCGAAGTATTCAAACTTTCGCTTCACGAGATCTAACCCCTCGCCTAAAATATGGCGGCGCTCGCTATGCCCGATCAGTATGGCGCGGACGGCAAACTCGTCAAGTTGCTCCGAACCTATCTCGCCCGTAAAAGAGCCGTTTTCCGCAGGCCAAGCGTTTTGCGCGCCGACGGTTATATTGCCTCTCGAGGCGCATAACGCGGTTGCAGGCGGAAAAACTACGGCGCGATCCGTTATGTCGTTTTGAGCGATATAGCCGCCTACGGCGTCGAGATAGCCTTGGACGCTGACTCTCGTATGGTTTGTTTTAAGGTTGGCGGCTACGATCATTGCCCCTCCTTGATTTCCAACGCCTTAACGCCGGGCAAAATCTTACCCTCCAAAAGTTCCAGCGACGCGCCGCCGCCCGTGGATATAAAAGTCATTTCGTCCGCGTCGTCCGCTCTTTGCACCACGTCGGCGGTATCGCCCCCGCCTACGATCTTAGTAGCGTGGCTTTCGGCGATTCTGTGCGAAATCTTAAAGCTGCCTTTGGCGAATTTGTCGATCTCGAAAACGCCCATAGGTCCGTTCCAAAGTATCGTTTGCGCTCCGTCTAAAACCTCCCTAAACAGCCGCGTAGTGGCGGGTCCTATATCCAAGCCTTTCCAGCCGTATGGAATCTCTTTCGAGGTCGTGTAGATCGTAACGGCGTTCGGGTCGATCGACTGTGCGCAAACCACGTCCACAGGCAGGTAGAACTTTACGTTTCGCTTTTTTGCCTCGTCGAGAATGCGAAGCGCGTCGGGAATTAGATCGTCCTCGACAAGCGAATCGCCCACCTGCTCGCCTAGCGCTTTTAGGAAGGTAAATGCCATGCCGCCGCCGACGATAATTTTATCCACCTTTTGGAGCAGGTTTTCTAACGCCTGAAGTTTGCCCGAAACCTTGCTGCCGCCGATTACCGCGATAAACGGGCGCGTGGGGTGTTGAAGGGTGCGATCAAAGAAGTTGATCTCTTTGTTGAGCAAAAATCCGGCGGCTTTCGCGTCGTCGGGGAAAAACTTGGTGATCGCCTCCACCGAAGCGTGAGCGCGGTGGCTTACGCCAAAAGCGTCGTTGATATAAACGTCCGCCATATCGGCTAGTTTTTTGGCGAATTCGTCGTCGTTTTTCGTCTCGCCCTTTTCAAAGCGAAGATTCTCTAGCAACAAAATCCCGCCGCTTGCCAGCTCTTTGGATTTTTTCGCCGCGTCCGCGCCGACTACGTCCGTAGCCAAAATCACGTCGCGCTTCAAAAGCGTTTGAAGCCTTTTAGCGACCGGAGCAAGCGTGTATTTAGCGTCAAACTCGCCCTTTGGTCGCCCGCTATGGCTGGCTAATATGATCGCGCAGTTGTGATCCACGCAGTAGTTGATCGTAGCCAAAGCCGAACGGATTCTGCGATCGTCAGTTATGTTGCCAAATTCGTCTTGAGGCACGTTAAAATCGCAACGGATAAAAACTTTTTTGTCCGCAATTTCAATATCTTTAATTGTTCTAAGCGTCATAGCAAACGCTCCTTTCAAAAGTTTGGATTTATGCGAACTCTAGCATACGCGCCGCGAAACCGATTTCGTTATCGTGCCACGCGCACACGCAAGCAAGCTCTCTAAGGCATAGCGTCAAACTCGTATCGACGATCGCGCTTTCCTTAAAACCGATTATATCCGTAGAGACTTTAGAATCGCTAACGACAGCGAGCGCGGCGTTTCGCGATCGCGTAAAAGCGGCGTTGATCGCTTCGGCGCTCGCGGCGTTTTTTAGCAGAAAGGTCGCCTGCATCATAGAGGCGTTGGGCGCGGGTATTCTAAGCCCGATCGCCGCCGCTTTGTCTTGGTAAAAAGCGTCGTATCTAATCAGGTTTTTCGCCGCGCTCGTAACGACGGGAATAATGTTGATCGCGCTTGCCCTACTCCTACGGCGCTCGTCGTTTCGCCCGTCTAACAGGCGCTGATCGCTTGTGTAGCTATGTATGGAAGTCCCCAAAACCGCTTTTACTCCAAAGTTCTCGTTTAGGACTTTGGATATGAGATAGAGCGCGTTTGCCGTGCAGCTACCCGCGCTTACGATCTCGGCGGCGGGAGCGCTAAGCGGCGGCGCTAACGCGACCGCACTATCGGCGCTTGGCGTAGAGATCACGACTCGTTTAGCCCCTTGATCGAGATATGGTTTAAGCTCGTCGTATTTCGTAAAAACGCCCGTGCAGTCAAAAACAACATCCGCGCCGCCAAAATCGCACGCTTTAGGGTTAGCGGCGCTGGAAAAGCGAAGGTCGCTTAGATCGGCGTTGAATCTTTTATGGACGGAGTCGCGTTCCAATAGATAGGTCTGCGTTTGGCGATCGGCTAGATCGTTGACGGCGATTAACCTATGCGTTTGCGACGCTAGAATCAATCTCGCGCACGCCCTGCCAATACGCCCAAAACCGTTAATCGCGATCGTAGCCAAACAACGCTCCAAATAAAAGGGCGAATTGTAGCGCATTTGGCTATACTTCGCGCTTTATTTACAAAAGGACGAGCTTGAGTTTGAACGAGAGATTAGAGACAATCGCCAAAGTTTTGGATCAAAACAAAGCGGAGCGCATAGAAAAATTTAACCTAGAAAGCAGCGATTATATGACGAGCGGCGTCGTCGTAGCGTCCGCGCTCGCGGATAAACATCTGATCGCGCTGGTCGATCATCTTAAATCGGCGCTAAAGCCGTTAGGCGAAGAGTTTTTGCATATCGACACAAGCGACGAGTGGGCGGCGATCGATCTGGGAGATATACTAGTACATATTATGAGCGAAAGCGCGCGCGATCGCTACAACCTAGAAGCCTTTTTGGACGAGTTCAAGAAACGAAAACTAGCCGCTTCTTTAAGATAGATCGTTACGATTTAGGCGATATACTAGCGCTTATTATGAGCGAAAGCGCGCGCGATCGCTATTGGCGTTATAATCGGCTTGCGCCGCGAGAGGCAATCTCGCTAACGCAACCTCGTCTATACGACATAGCCGCCGCCTAAGAGTTTATTGTCCTCGTAGAATACCGCCGCCTGACCGGAGGCGATCGCGAATTCCGGCTCGTCCAAAACCGCCTTGGCGCCTCCGTTTTCGTCTATCGTTACTACTCCGGGCTGTTTGTTGTTGCGATAGCGCACCTTGATCAAAGCGCGAAACGTTTTTTGCGGCGGCTCAAAAAAGAGATTTACCTTTTCAATATCAAACGCTCTTTGATAGATGCGACTCTTTGGCGCCACGACGATTTTGTTGTCTTCAGGCAGTATTTTTTGCACGTAGAGCGGCTCTTTCGCGCCGCCGACCGTAAAGCCGCGCCGTTTGCCGATCGTGTATTGCATATAGCCCTTATGCGAGCCGATCGTCTTGCCGTTTTCGTCGAGAACGTCGCCCGCTTGCTCCACGTTGAAATGTTTGCCGATAATATCGATATAGTCGGTCTCCACAAAGCATATTTCGGCGCTTTCGCGTTGCGTAGCCAAAAAGGCGAGTTCGGGTATCGCCGCCGCCATCTTTTTAACGTCGGGCTTGCGCCAATCGGCAAGCGGAAAAATTAGCCGCTTTAGCGTCTCTTTGCGCACGTTAAACAAAAAATAGCTCTGATCTTTGGTCGTATCGGTCGCTTCGTAAAAAAACTCCCCGTCGGTTTTGATGTAATGCCCCGTCGCCACATATTCGCACCCTAGACTATCGGCGAACTCCGCCAGCGCGCCAAACTTCAAATAACGGTTGCAGAAGGTGCATGGATTGGGCGTTTTGCCCTCTTTGTAGATGTTGATAAACGGCGTATAGACCTTTTGCGCAAACTCCTCGCGCTTATCTAAAACGTGATGGGTAAATCCAAAATACGCGGCGACTTTGCGCCCTTTTTCTATATTGGCGGCGTGCCTATCCTCGAAAGAGTGCATTTTCATATACGCGCCATGCACCTCGTAACCTTGCTCTAACAGCAGCTTCGCGCTCATCGACGAATCGACGCCGCCGCTCATAGCCACTAGAACCTTTTTCTTGCCGCTCACTTTATCCGCCTTTTGCTAGGATTATTTCAAGTAATCCGATTGGGATTAAATAATATTGCAATGTTAAGCCTTATTTGCTTACACTTTGCTTTTGAAATCTCAACAATGTTAATTGACAAGGAGGAAATCAATGGTGTGTATCTCCTCGAAGGGCGTGTATTCGCTCTCGGCGATGCTTTATCTAGCGCAACAGGGCGATAATCTCGTGCAGATAAAGGAGATCGCCGACGGCAGCAATATACCTCAAAACTATCTTGAACAGTTGCTGGTTCAGCTCAAAAAAGTGGGATTTGTAGAGAGCATTCGCGGCGCAAAAGGCGGCTATAAGATGGCGATTAGCCCCGAAAAAGTAACCGTGCTACAGATTCTCTACGCTATGGAAAGCGAGGGAATGAATCCCGAAAAATACGGGCTTGACTCGCCCGCGCTTGATATTTTCTGGGACGAGATCAACAGAAAGGTCGAAAATCTGTTCGCCGTTCCGTTGCAGGAGCTGGTCGATCGCGCCGCTAGGCTAAATGAAGCGTCAATGTATCACATCTAAACAAAAGGAAAACAGTGTCTAAAATCGCTACAAACGTTACCGATCTAATCGGCAATACTCCGCTAGTTCGCCTTAGCCGCGTAGGTAAAGGCTTCAATGTGATCGGCAAAGCCGAGTTTTTCAACCCCACGCACTCCGTCAAAGATCGCATAGGTTTTAGCATGATCGACGACGCGATTAAAAAAGGCGTCGTCGTTCCGGGTAAAACGATCATCGTCGAACCCACGAGCGGCAATACGGGGATCGCGCTCGCGAGCATTTGCGCGGGGCTAGGCATTTCGCTGACGCTGACTATGCCCGCGTCGATGAGCTTGGAGCGCCGACAGATTTTGGCGGCTTTCGGAGCGCATTTGGAGCTAACGCCGCCCGAACAGGGCATGAGCGGCGCGGTAAGAAGAGCCGAGGAGATCGTTAAAGAAAACGCGAACGCTATTATTCTTCAGCAGTTTGAAAACCCAGCCAACCCCGCGATCCACCGCTCTACCACCGCCGAAGAGATATGGCGCGACACGGACGGCAAGATCGATATTTTTGTCGCGGCGGTAGGCACGGGCGGCACGCTTACGGGCGTAGGCGAAGTTTTGAAGGCGAAAAAGCCGGAGATCGAGGTGATCGCCGTCGAGCCGCAAGCCTCGCCCGTGCTTAGCGGCGGCAAACCCGGACCGCACAAAATTCAAGGCATCGGCGCGGGTTTCGTGCCAAAAGTCTTGAATACGGGCGTATATAAAGAGGTTATACAGGTAGCCAACGAAGCCGCGATCGCCACGGCGCGTCGGGTGGCTAAAGAGGAGGGCTTGCTGGTGGGCATATCCTCCGGCGCGAACGTTTACGCGGCGCTGGAAGTCGCCAAGCGGGAGCAAAACAAGGGCAAAACGATTGTTACGATCCTGTGCGACACGGGCGAACGCTATCTTAGCGGCGGGCTATTCGAGTAAATAGATCAAACTAGCAAGCGCCAAGTTAGCTTATTGCTATAGCCCGATAAACTCGTAGAGGCTATTGTTTCTATTAAGAGGATCGGCATACGAGTTTGACGGCGATAAACATAAAACGCCTCCGCGCCCCAAAAAGCGCGGGGGGACAAGAGTTGTCCGCAAGCTATCGCCTAAAAGCGATGAAAGTATCTTAGATTTAAGTTGCGTCGAGGCGTCGCTATCCTTTCGAGACAAAAATTGATCTGGGCGCTTCGCGCGGCGCGCTACAAACGGCGGATAGAGAGAAAACGCCGCCTCGCGTCGGATTTTGGATCGCGAGCGATCGCCGAATAAACGCTTAAAATAGGCGGCGAAATTCGCTGAAGTTTCGGCAAATCGAGCGAGCGCGTAATTTTATCTTCGTTTAAGAGGCGATCGCGCCGCCGCGATTTAGCGCTTTGTCCGCTGGGTTTCAACGGCGGCGCAATAAGCGTTTTATCGAAAACGCCGCTCGAACCTTTATTGATGAAAAGGAGACGATCGCGCGGATCGATCGGCTAACTATCGTTCCGTTTTTGGCGCAAGACGAAGGGGAGAAAGCCGATTTACGCGCGATCGCCTCGATAAACAAAGCGTAGCGAGAGAAAAACGGCGCGTATCGCGAAGCGTTCAGGCGAATCGATATAGCCGCAAAATGACGCGGTATAAGAAATCCTGCCTTATCGAACCAAAGCCGCGACGCGCGCGAAAACGGCTTGGGATCGCGTTAAGAATGGAAGCGATCTAGCCCGCGAAACGAGCGATTTTCTATCGTTAACTTATCTTGGTATCGTTCCGAGCAATAGATTAAACGCGAATATATAATCATACGCCGCAAAAGACGGCGAGATTAAACGGGCGTTGATCGGTTATATTGAAACTATTTCCCGATATATTTAGCCTAACTAAAGTTATTTTTTGCCGCCGCCGCGAAAACGCCTAGAAAATAGCTTCGCCATAACCAATTAAGCGGCGCGAATTTGCCTTAAAACGTCTCGGCGGGCGGCATAATAAAAACGCCTAGAGTTTATTCGCGGTTTTTTGCAAAATCATCAGACGCTCGGCGATCGCGATTGCGCCGCCGTAGCGAACCTCTTTCGCAAGCTGTTTAGAAATATCCGTCAAATCGACGGGCAATATATTAAACAGCACTTCCGGACTCAAACGCGACTCCTCTACGCACCAGCCAAGCTCCTTTTGGCTTATATATTTCGCGTTTGCCATCTGGTGGTTACCCGCGGCGAAAGGATACGGAACGAAAAGCGCGGGCAGTCCGTTGGCGGTCAGCTCAAAGAGCGTTCCGGCGCCCGCCCTTGCCACCGCGAGATCCGCTTGCGTAAAAAGATCGACGAGATTGGAATTGAAAGCGAAAACGTCGGCGTCGACGGCGTTTTCCTCGTAGAACTTCCGCGCCTCTTCAAATCCGGAGCGACCGCACTGGTGAATAATTTTTACGCCGCGAGCGGTTAAAGCGGGCGCGACGCTCATAGCAAACTGATTGATCGCCTCCGAGCCTTGCGATCCGCCGAGAAAAATAACAGCGTTGATTTTCGAGCGAACCCGCGCTTTATCGAAAAAAACGCGCTTTACGGGATAGTCGGCGCACGGGCTTAGCGGATCGAACGACGAGTAAAACGCCTTGCAGAAGGGCTTTAGCCTGCGATTTAACGCGCCGCTCACCGCGTTTTGCTCGTGGATTACAAGCGGGATTTTCAGGCTTGCCGCCGCGATCGCCGCCGGCGCCGCCGCATAGCCGCCCGCGCTAAAAACCGCCTTTACGCCCAACGCGGAGAGGCTTTTTCTGGTTCTTAGAACCAACCGCCCGTTGTTTAGCAACGAAAAGAGTTTGCCTAATCCCTTTCTATTCATTACGCCTTTGCTTGGCAAAAACATCTTGTCGATAAAACCGGAATCCTTGCCAAACCACGCGCGATCCTGCCCGTGATCGGAGCCTATAAAAAACGGTTTAACCCCTTTGGCGTTAAGCGCCTCTTTAACAGCCGAAACGACGGCTAGATGTCCGCCCGTTCCGCCGCCCGTTAAAACTATCATAGTTTCGCTTTCTTGCTAATCATAAGCGCCATTCCGATCGCTACGGAAAAGGCGGTAAGCGACGCGCCGCCGTAGCTTAGAAACGGCGCGGATATGCCTTTTATCGGTATTAACCCCGTCGCGCCAAGCGCGTTCATTAAAAATTGCGATGCAATCATCACTCCGATTCCTATGCTAAAAAGATAGAAAACTGGATTATCGCTTCTATTGGCGATTTTGAATATTCTATAAATCACAAGCAAGATCAATAAACTTACAAGCGTTATTCCAAATAATCCCGTTTCTTCGGCAATCCCCGCGAGCGCGAAATCGTTATGCGCATCGCTAAGGAAACCTAATTTTACCACGCCAGCCCCAAGCCCCGATCCCATTAGTCCGCCGTGATGGATCGCGTGCGCCGACTGGATAACCTGAGAAGCGGGGCTAACGGCGGAAGCGTCAACGCGCAAAGCGTTCGCTATAAAATCGGGAAACAGCGAGAGAATATAGTCCTGCGCGCTGCTCCACCACTGCAACACGCGATCGATTCTATGCCGCGCTTGCAATATCAGCGCAAAACCGACAAACAACGATGACCCTATTAAAACGGTAAAAACCTTAACGCTAGAACCCGCAAAAAAGATCATCAGGCTCATCGTGCAACCAATCACTATCACCTGTCCTAGATCGTTTTGCGTTACGGCGATCAGAACGATCGCCACGACAAAGATAGCCGCGTAAGGCGCTATCGCGCCCAGCTCTCTAGCAAAGGTAAACTGCTCTTTGCCCGTTTTGGGGCGATAGAGTTTTCTAGTCAAGCTCCACGCCAGAAAATAGACGAAGCCTACTTTGAAAAACTCGACGGGCGTAACGCTAAGCGATCCGAATCTAATCCACCGCCTAGCGCCGTTTATGGCGGGAACGATCGATTCGGGCATAAACGGCATAAAAAACATCAGCGCGAAAAAGAAAAAAAAGATTCCAAAGCCGATTTTTGACGCCCATCTGTCCGGATCAAGCCTCGCGAGCCCCCATATCAAAAACAACGAAACGCAAGCGTATAGACCTTGCCTAAGAAAGAAATAGTAGTGCGGCGCGCCGATTCGCTGCGTCAGGTAAAGCGGCAGCGAAAGGGCGAACAGCACGCCCGCGAAGATCAACGCGGCTGTATAGATAAATAGATAACGATCGCTCAAGTTATTTTATTGTCGCAACGTAACGACGGGACCTTCCGCGGTCCTCTCCAAATCGTAACGATACGACTTGTCCAGAAAAATCACGACGCGATAGCTTCCCGTATGCCGCCCGATCGACGCTCTTTGAAAAGTTCCGTTCGGATTTAACGGCAAAGAGAGGCTTTGCACGGCGGCGGCGCGAGAGAAATCCAAAACCAGTCTCGCGGGATTTTCCAGCGCGAAATCGCGTATTAACGGATCGGAGGTTTTAAACGCGATTGCTTTATCGTCGTATTCAAGCGTCAAAAAGTCCATCGCCTTAAAACGCGCTATGCTTGGCAAAGCGGCGCTAGCGCTAAGCGTTCCAGCGCCAACCGCCGCAAGCGCCCGCAACTCGGAGAGCGAGCGGTTTTTCGCCGCTTGCGCCGCCAGAGTTCCGCGCTCGTTTTCGGCTATTTTTACGCCGTCTTGACCAACTATAGCGTTAATCGCGGTTTGGTTGTCGGTAAAGATAGCCCAGCTTAGCGGGCTGTAGCCGTGCGCGTCGATCGCGTCCGCGCGCGCGCCTTTAGCCAAAAGCGCGCCGACCGTCTCCTCGCTTTTGAGCAGGATCGCCCACGTAAGCGGGGTCATTCCTTCGTCGTCGGTAAGCTCTAGGTTCGCCCCCCTTTCGATCATCTTTAGCGCCAGATCGTTTTGAGCGGTTTTGATCGCGTATAGCAAAAGCGGGTGTTCGCCCACCGCGCCCAAGTTTGGATTGGCGCCTGCGTCTAGTAGCGAAAGCGCCATTCGGCGGTAATCAACGCCTGTTATCCCCCCTAAAACGGCGATTGTCAGCGGCGAGGGAAACTCCGCGCCGCCGATATTTGGATTTGCGCCGCACGCGAGCAGGGCTTTGGCGCTCTCTAGCGCCCCCTCTTGCAGCGACAAGACTAGTAGCGGAATCCTATGCGCCGCCGTCGCTTCGTAATTAGCGCCCGCCTTGCACAGCCGTTCGATCATAGAGCGATCATTGGCTTGCGCGGCTATCGCCAAAGGCGAAAAACCTCGCCCGTCAACGGCGTTTGGATCGGACTTTTTGCCTTCAATATGCCGCCTTAGCTCTTGATCCAGCTCCTCGATTGTCTCTACGCTCGCGTCGGGCGACCCGGCGGCGGCGTAGTAATCAATCAACGTCGCCGTCAGCGCGTTTTGCGCGGGGAGGATTTTTTCGTTTTGAGCGGTTTCGTCCTCGCTTGGCTCGATCGTTACGCCGTGCGGACGAATGCACGCGGACAACAAAAAGCCTAACGCGATCAGCGTTCCTAAAACTCGCATTACTCTTCTCGTTCTTTGCGGGATCTATAATAGCTCAACACGGCGAAAACCGCCAGAGCGACTATAAGCCCAAACACGCCGCCAACCAGCGCGGCGGCGGCGATTGCCAACACGGTCGCCGCGTTGTCCCACGCCCAATTCGACGCGAAACTCGCCGCTTTGCTAACGTATGGCGCAGCGCGTTTAGCGCCGTTTTTCGCCCAATTCCACGCATTTGCGAACGCTTCCTCGCAACGTTTTTTGCCCCCTTGAGTTTCGCCTCCCTTTTCCGAAGCCGCGCCGTCAAGCTCCGCCGCTTGCGGCTTTACTTCTTCGCCCTCGCTCGCCGTATTTTGCTCAGCTTGTTCCGATCTTTTCTTTGGCATTTCCTATCCTTGTAATGTAATTTCGTAAATTGTAGCGATCATACAGATTTTTGACTAAAGCGCCGAGCGCTTAAACCGCGAATAGGAGCGATCGCCAAATCAAAAAGAGGTTCTAGGTTTCGAGGCGCGAAATTTACTCTTGTTTGGAGCCTTTATAACGCCGTCCGCGTCCGCCGCGTCAAGCGCGGCTTTAACCGCCTCTACGATACGCCGATCCGAAGAGATATTAAACCAATTAAACTGCGCGCCGCTTTGCATTACGCCGCTTAATAGATCGCCCGAATCGCGGTTTTGCAAATCTAATTCCGCCACCTCGAAGCCGTCGTTAGTTTTGGCAAGCTCCGTTAAGCGGGCGTTGCGCGGATTATTCGAGTAGAAAAAACATCGCGCCTCCTGCCCCGCTCTGCCCACGCGCCCGCGAAGCTGATGAAGCGTCGCGAGTCCTAGCCGATCCGCGCCCGCGACGACGATCGTGTTAAGTCTTGGCAAGGATATGCCGACCTCCACGACGGTGGTGGCGAGCAAAATCGCGCCGTTTTCCCTGAAGTCGAGCAAGGTTTCCTCTTTTTCCCGATCTTTGCCGTGCGTAACGTAAACGCGATCAAAACGGCTCTCCCAATAGCCTCTCGCCTCTTCCAAGCTCCGATATTCGTTAGTTTCGCTCGCCTCGATTAGCGGATAGACGATCAAAACTTGAGCGCCGAGCGCGATCTGCTCTCTGATATGCGCGATCAGCTCGCCAAAATCGTTGCGATCGATCACTCGCGTTTGAACGCGCCTCTTAAACGGCATAGTTTTGATTGTCGTGATTTGCAGCAGCGAGCTTTGAATCATCGCCAGCGTGCGCGGGATTGGGGTCGCGGAAAACTGAAAAAAATGCGGTTTGGCGCCGCCGCCGCTTGTGAGATCGCCGAGCTTTTTACGCTGGTTCGCGCCGAAGCGGTGTTGCTCGTCGATCATCACGCAGGCGGCTCTGGGCAACTTGCGGTAAAGCAACGCCTGCGTGCCGACGATGAAATCCGCGTCAGGCTCGCTTAAAAGGTTTTTGCCGTCGATTGTATCCTCTTTTTGCGTTACAAAGCCGATTTTCAGAAAACCGCCCAAATAGTTGCGCGCCTCTTCGTAAAGCTGATTTGCCAGCAGAGTCGTCGGCGCCATCAATATCGTTCGCGCCTTGCCGACCATATAGGCGATCGCCAGCATTACCATCGTTTTGCCGCAACCCACGTCGCCTACGATCAATCTTCGCGCCTGAACGTCGCGAGAGAGATCGCTTCGGCACGCGGCGATCGCGGCGAGCTGATCGTCGGTTAGCGCAAACGGCAGGCTTTTGATAAACGGCGCGGGATCGGCGGTAATCGTCGCGATCGCGCTTAATACCAGCCGTTTGCGGCGCAGCCTTTTCATAAAGGAAAATATCTCGGCGTATTTCAGCGCGTAGATTGTCTTGGCGTTATCGAGGCTCGGCATAGTTCGCGGAAAGTGAAGGTTTATCAACTCTTTTGCGATCTCGATCGGCAGACCTTCGGCGATCAGTTTTTGTTCGCCGACGTTGGCGGCGATCGCGGCTTTCGCGGCTTTGTTTTTGTATTGCGGCTCGATAGCTCCGGTCGTTTTTACCGCGATCGGCTGAATTATCTCAAGCCCCGCTCGTCCTCGCTCAACCTTGCCATAAAGGTTCAAAATCGCGCCGCGCGTATATTGCGCCTTTTGCCAGCTTTTGGCGTGAAAATAGACGGCGCTTACCTCCGCGCGCCAATTTTGCGAAAAGAGCCGCGCGATAAAAATCTTGTCCGTATCGCGCGTATCGATTACGCGGGCTACGCACAGACAGCTTGCGCCAATCGACGGATATTCGCCGACTCGCAGATCGCGCCAGCTATTAGGTATTCGCAAAGCCGATTCAATCGCCGACGCGGCGCTTGATTTGGCGTTTATATCGGGCGGTTGTTTTATCAATTTGCGTTTATTTAGCGCGGCGGCGCGAATAGGGGCTTGGTTTTCGCGATTTGCCGTTTGCAAAAGGCGTTTTGATAGGCTTTTGATAGCCCGTTTGCGCGATCGCGGTCAATCCTATGCCTCCCAGCTCGCTAAAGCGTCGTTATTTTCCGTTGGTTACGATAAAAAAACTTAACCGCAGAATCTCGGAGTGAGCGGCTATAAATTGATTTAGCTCGTCCAATTTAAGCGTCTCGATCTTTTTTAGCTGCTCTTGCTGCCAGCCGATCGGTTTGCCGCGATAAAAATCGCCGTAGGCGCGATTTAGACGCTGAATCATCGTTTCGTTGCGAAGCGGCTCGCTTCCCAATATAAAGCGGCGCGCCTCGTCTAGCTCCTTTTGCGTCGCGCCGTTTTTGACAAAATCCGCTATAACGCTTTTTACGACGGCGATCGCCTCCTCTTGCGACTCTAGCTTGGTTTGCAGATGCCCGTTAAAACGCGCGTTCGTCAAAGATAGATTAACGTGCGAATACGCGCTGTAAGCGAGTCCTCGCTGGACGCGAATCTCCTCCATCAGGCGGCTGCCAAAGCCCGACGCGCCGAGGATAAACGACGCGGCGACGGCTTTGTAACCCTCGTCGTCGTCAAAACGCAAATTAAACGGCGCGCCAAAGTAGATATACGCCTGCTTGGTGTCGCGTTTGATCGTTCGCGTTTGCCCGTCGCTTGCCGT
Organism: Helicobacteraceae bacterium; assembly: GCA_031258155.1. NCBI lineage: Bacteria > Pseudomonadati > Campylobacterota > Epsilonproteobacteria > Campylobacterales > Helicobacteraceae > Helicobacteraceae bacterium. The sequence goes on from JAIRNH010000021.1 coordinate 28,299, forward strand.
TTCGTAGAAGGCGATCTCCGCTTTTTTGCCGCTTGGCAAGGCGTTTAGTATCTTTTCGCTCCACGCCTTCGCCTCTTGAGCGCTAAGATCGCCGCCGAATAAAAAGGTCGCGCGCTCTTTTACCAGCGCCGTTTTAATATGGTTTTCAATCTCTTTCAGCCCGATCTTTTCCACGCTTTTCCAGTCGCCCATTACGGGGCGTTCAAGCGGCGTATTTTTGAAAAGCGTTTCGTTCAGCCCGCGCTCGGCTACATAGTCGAAATTCGTTTCTAGCGAGCCGAACTCCCCTTGCGCGGCGATCTTGATCTTCGCGAGCGCGTCGGCGCTCAAGTTGGGATCTCGCAACAAAGCGCATAGCCTGTCGATCCCTTCGCCGAACTCCCCTCTTAACGAGCTAAGATGAATGGAAAAGTTCTCTTTTCGCGCCTGAAAATCAAGCGAGATCGCCTTCTCTTCCAAAGCGCGGGCAAACGCGACCGCGCCTAGCTTTTTCGTGCCTTGATCTAGCAACGCGCTCGTCAGATAAGCCACGCCTGAGTTTTTGCCGTCGCTAATCGATCCGGAGCCTAAAAACACGATCTGCAGACTAACGATCGGCAGTTTGCGATCGGCTTCATACAAAAGCGGCGCGCCTTTGACGTATTCGATATTCATAGCCAAAACAAATCCTTGCAGTAAAAATAAAACGGCGCAAAAACGAGCCATAGTCGCCTCCAAAAAGATAATGTTAGCAAAATCAACCGCGCCGAAAAAAACTAAGATGAGATAAAATCTCGCGTTTTTAACAAGCTACGAGGCGGATAAACATGCACCGACCAGCGATAGAGCGGGTAATTAAAGCGATCGAAACGGTTAAAGTCGGCAAGATGGTTATACTGATCGACGACGAGGATCGCGAAAACGAAGGCGATCTGATGTATGCGGGCGCGCTTTCCACGCCGGAACTGATGAATTTTATGATCAAAGAGGCGAGAGGGCTTGTGTGCGCCGCGCTGGATCGCGCGATCGCCGAGCGGTTAAATCTCGCGCCGATGGTAAGCAAAAACACCTCCGCGCACGAAACGGCTTTCACGATAAGCGTGGACGCAAAAAGCGCCAGCACCGGCATTTCGGCTTACGAGCGCCACGATACGATCGCGCTTTTAGCCGATCCGCTTAGCTCTAGCGACGATTTGGTTAGCCCAGGTCATATCTTCCCGCTGATCGCCAAAGACGGCGGCGTTCTCGTGCGCGCGGGGCAGACCGAAGGTTCGGTCGATCTCTGCCGCTTAGCGGGATTGGCGTCGTGCGGCGTAATCTGCGAAATCCTTAAAGAGGACGGCTCTATGGCTAGACGTCCCGATCTAGACGAGTTCTCGACGCGGAACAATATCCCGATCGTTTATATCGCCGATCTGATCGAGTATCGGCTTGAACGCGAATCGCTTGTTAGCCGCCGCCAGATCGAGGTTAAAGAGCTGTTCGGCGCGAGCGTAACGATCAGCGAATGGGTCGATCATCTAGGGCGCGTTCACAACGCGGCGGTTTTCGGAGAGATTGGCGAGGAGTGCGCCGTCAAGTTTCATCTGATTGGCTCCGACGCGGCGCTGATCTTGGACGATAGGCGTTTTAGCGGACTACTTAAGGCGATCGAGTATCTTAAACAAAACGGCGGAGCGTTGCTACTGCTGGAATCTAACGCCAGAAGCGCCAAAAAAGAGTTTGGCATAGGCGCGCAGATTTTAACGCGGCTTGGAGTAAAGCGACTTACTCTGCTCGCCACGCAGGAGTTCGACGAGCCTACGGCTCTCGCCGGTTTTGGGCTGGAGCTTAAAAACACGCTTCTGCCGTAGCCCGTTTGTTTTGGCGACGCGCGATAGATTAACTTATTTATGTTTTTCAAAGGCAGGCAATGCAAAAACGAGGGTTTTTCCTAACTCATTCGCCCATAAACGCGCGTTTCGCGCAAAACGCGAAAGATTTCGTCGTGGAGGAGATAGCGCTTTACGAGCCAAGCGGCGCGGGCGATCATCTATTTGTGAAAATTAGAAAAAAGGGCGTTTCCACTTGGGAGGCGGCGCAGGCTTTCAGCGAGCGAATCGGCGTAAAAACGCGCGATATAGGCTACGCTGGGCTGAAGGACAAGAACGCCATGAGCGTTCAAACGCTCTCTTTTCCAGCCAAATTTGAATCAAAGATCGCGACGTTCGAGCATAGCGCGATCAAGGTTTTGGATATTCGCAGGCATAACAACAAGCTAAAGATCGGACATCTTAAAGGCAATAGGTTTTTTGTCAGGCTTAAAAAAGTCGGCGCGATCGACGCGAAAAAGATCGACGGCGCGATCGCGCGGATCGCAGAAAACGGCGCGCCAAACTTTTTTGGGTTTCAGCGCTTCGGGCGCGACGGCGACAACTACGAAAAAGCGAGGGCGTTTTTGGACGGAGAGGCGAAAATACGCGGGCGTAAAATGCAGACCTTCCTTATCAACGCGCTTCAAAGCGAGCGCTTTAACGCGTGGCTTACGCGCAGGATCGAGCTTTCAAGCGCGATAAACAGTTTCGGCGCGAAGCAAATCGCCAAAGAATACAAGCTAAACGCCGACGCGATCGAGGAGCTAAGCGCGCAAACGCAGTTTTTCAAACTTTTGGAGGGCGATATTATGCTCCACTATCCGCACGGCAAGCTCTATTTCGCGGAGGATTTGACCAAAGAAGCCGATCGTTTCGCCGCCAAAGAGAGCGCCCCGACGGGCGTTTTGAGCGGACATAGGGCTATGCTTGCCAGAGGTTTTGCGGGCGAGATCGAGAGCGAGTTTTTCGAGGATATTCCTTCAAGCGGCGATCGCCGCTACGCGTGGATTTTTCCGCAAGAGCTAACTGGCAAACACGTAGAGCAAGAGGCGCATTACGAGCTTGGTTTTTATCTGCCTAAAGGCTCTTACGCCACCGCTTTGATCGAGGAGATATTGCATTGCGAACTAAGCGGCGATCCAAGCGGACACAATGAGAATTAGCTAAAATCCCAAATAATGAAAAGATTGCTGATTCTTGCCGACGGGGAAGTCGCCGAACGATACGTCAAGCGCATAGTAGATACCTATACGGACGCCAACCTGTACACAATCGTATATTATCGCGGCGAGATCGCGCGGAGCGAAACGATCTATTGCGAATTTCATCGCTTTGATCCGACTAGTTTCAGCAAGTTAGAAGCCGTCTTTTCCAAGCAGACGGCAGCCGCTTACGTGGTGATGAAAGAGCCGCTAGACGCCGTGCAGGCGTATAAGAACTTGCGGGCGTTGAGCCGCGAGTTGATAATCTACGCGCTAGATTCCGGCGGGTTAAACGAACTGCCAAACGACGATCCAAACCTACAGCGCGTTTCGGCGAGCGAGCTGCTTGCGAACCGCTTAATGGCGCTAACGCCCAACATTCCCGTAAGCGCGCAATACGTGGGGCTGGGCATAGGCGAGATAACTGAAGTCAAAGTGCCGTTTGGCAGCGCCTACGCCTACCGCCATATAAGCCACGTAACGCAAAACAAGTGGCGGATCGCGGCGATATACCGAAGCGGGGAGCTGCTTCTGCCGTTTCCTACGTTGATGATCCGCCCGGGCGACAACCTGCTTTTGGTGGGGCAGCCCAATATCCTAAAAACCGTCTATCGCGCTATTAAAATTGAAAGCGGGCAGTTTCCCGCGCCGTATGGACGCGCGATATATATGCTGATCGACATTTCGCGCCGCCGCGAGAAACAAGCCGAAGCCGAGCTTGAGAACGCGCTAAGCCTCCACAGACGGCTAAAAAACCGACCGCTGTATATCAAAGCGATCAATCCCGACAGTTGGACGGCGCTGAAAAAACTGCGCGATATTAAACAGTCCGATATATACGTCGATATAGCCTATCGGACGTTCGACCTTGAAAAAAACCTGCTTAAAGAGATATGGCGCTACAACGCGGGGCTACTCGTAGTAAGCGACGAATTTTTTAGCAAAAAAGCCAATAGGCTTTTGGCGCTTAAATCGCAAAAACCGATCTGGAAACTTGGAACGGATTCGATCTCGCAACTTAAAAGCTCGGCTATGATTCTAAGCGCCAATCCGACGTTAGAGCAGATCTCTTCCGTTTTATTCGATCTCTCGGCGCAGCTTGCGACCGATATAGAGCTGTATCCGTCTAAAGGCGACGAAGCGGGCGAAAACGAGGCGCTGGAGCATTACAAGAACCTAGCGGCGATTCACTCGCGATCGATCGGCGTAAAAAACGACGAGGATAACGTGATTATGACGCTACGGCAAAAAGAAAACTTACTGCTGTTTTTCCCCTTTGACGAGGCTATGACGCAAAATAGTTTGCTAGATTTTATGAAGCTGAGGCAAGCCGAAAGAATGTATTCGTTTTTGAGCGAGCGGCATCAGCTTTTTATTCCGGTGTTATAGATGATTATAGATATAAACCTGCGAAAAAATATAGACGACGGCTATAAAGTTCATATCGGCGATCTTGGCGAGCTGACGTTCGATACGAAAGTCGCGATCGTTACCAACAAAACTATAGCCGCGCCGCACTTAGACAGGTTAAGATCGCGCGTATTCGCGCCGGAGATTAGCGAGATTATTATAGAGGATGGCGAGCGCTATAAAAACCTTGAAACAATCGGAAAAATCGCCGATCGCCTGTGCGAGTCGCGGCTCGATCGCAAAAGCGTTTTGATAGCGTTTGGCGGCGGCGTGATCGGCGATATGACGGGTTTTTGCGCCGCGATCTACCAGCGCGGCATATCGTTTGTGCAAATTCCGACGACTCTGCTTGCGATGGTTGACGCGAGCGTGGGCGGCAAAACGGGCGTTAATAACGCTTACGGCAAGAATCTAATCGGCGCTTTTTACCAACCAAAGAGCGTCCATATCGATCAAAGATGGCTGGCTACCCTGCCAAAACGCGAGTTTGCGGCGGGAGCGGCGGAGATCGTAAAGATGGCGGCTACGCTAGATCGCGAGTTTTTCGAGCGGCTAGAAAACGCCGATCTTAGCGACGAAAAAGAGCTTGCCTACGCGATCGCGCAATCCATTCGCATTAAAGCCAATATCGTTATGCAAGACGAGAAAGAGAGCGGCGCGCGGGCGATATTAAACTACGGGCATACCTTCGGACACGCTATCGAAAAAGAGAGCGGATACGGCGCGTATTTGCACGGCGAGTGCGTCGCGATGGGTATGATCATGGCTAATAATCTAGCGGTCAGTCTAGGGCTTCTCTCAAGCGGCGAAGCCGATCGGATCGATAAAACTCTCCGAAGGTTCGGATTAACGGCGCGATACAAAACTCCCGACGCCAACCGTTTCTACGAGAGCTTTTTTCACGATAAGAAAACGCTGAGCGACAAAATCCGTTTCGCTCTGCCGCGCGGAATCGGAAATTACGTTTTTATCGACGACGCGGCGAAACGTTTAGCGATCGACGCGATAATCAAGGGCGGCGAATGAAATTAGCGCGCGCGTTGTCTTTGTTCGCCGCGATCGCTCTAGCTTGCCTAGCCGATACGAGCGAGGCGCAAACGCGGCTTGACGAGATAACGGCGCAGATCGCGAAAATAGACGAGGCGCTCGATTCCGATCGCAACGTGTGGATCAAACGCTTTATCGATCGGCGCGATTTTCTCGCTCTGCAAACCGAACAAGCGCAGATCGCCGCGGAGATAAAACAGCTTGCGAGCAGACGCGACGCGGCTTCCAAACAGCGGCGCGATCTGCTGGAAGAACGCGCTAAAACCTTGAAAATACGGCTTGAGTTGCTTGGCGAATCCTCCGACGCCTCGCCATACGACAGCGCTTCGGGAATCGATCTTGTCTCCGACGCTCCGGAGGTGAAAAACCCTTTCGCGATCATAAGCGGCTTCTCGTATATTCGCGAAAGCTCGCAACTGCTAGACGAACAGCGGGTTAAACTTCAATCGCTCCGCGACACGATCGAGGGCGAAAAAGAGCGCCAATCGTTAATAGAACGCCAAAACGCGCTTTTGCTTCAGCTAAATCAACCGAGCGTCGCCGCCGAATACGCCGAAACGATCGCGCTGCTAACCTCCCTAAACAATATAGAGGAGGTGTTGTCCACCGCGCTTAGCGTGCAGGAAAAGCGCTTTAGCGCGAACGAGGCGCACGTAAAAGCGCAGATCGAAGGGGAAATATCCAAACTGATTTTAATAGCGTCGGCGGTGGCGGCTCTTATCGCTTTGGGATTCTTTCTGAAGCTGGTGGTTAAACGCGCCGTAGCCGACGCGAATCGGATATTTAGCATCAATCGCGCCGTTAATATCGCGACCTTTCTTATCGTAGCGCTGATCTTGCTGTTTAACTACATTAACAATATCGTCTATTTCGTTACGCTGCTAGGATTTATATCCGCCGGTATCGCGATCGCCATGAAAGACTGGTTTATGAGTCTGCTAGGGTGGCTTGTGATCGTGATTGGCGGATCGGTGCATATCGGCGATCGCATTCGTATCGTGCGCGACGGCGACGCGGTAGTCGGCGACGTGTTAGAGATAGGCTTGACGCGCATTATGCTCTTCGAGGATATTACGCTCGCCACTTTCGATCTTAACCGCAGGGCGGGACGGATTATACATATTCCAAACAACTACGTCTTTACAAATATCATTCAAAACTACGCCTACGGCGAAATGCAGACGGTGTGGGACGGCATAGATATTGTCGTTACGTTCGATTCCAATCACAAAAAAGCGCGCAAGATCGCAAAAGAGATCGCCGCTAAGCACGCGATCGGCTATACCGATCAGACGCGCAAACACTACAACAATCTACGAGCGCGCTTCAATTTTCGCGCCGTCAGCGTGGAGCCGCGCGTCTTTACTTTTGTCCATACTTACGGGGTAAAAGTGAGCGTCTGGTATCTGACCAACTCTTACGCTACGCTGTCGCTAAGAAGCGCGATCAGCGCGGAGATAGTCGAAGCGTTTAACGCCGCCGACGGAATTATCATCGCCTACCCCACCTACGCGCTCGATACGCTAAAAGCGATCGAGGCGGCGCGCAGCGATCTTTTTAACCGCGCCCAACCCTAAACAAACCCGCGATCCGCGCGGCGAAACGCGAAAGTCTTTTTTTAATCTAAACTAAATCGCGCGTATCTTAAAACGCTTTGAGCGCTAATTTAATGAAAATAACTTTATTATTACGCAAGCGATTTATGCAATGATAATCATTCTATAATGTCGGACAAATTATCACACGGAGTTTGAATGAGATCGATCGTATTTACTACGGCGCTCGTCGCGGCGGCGTTCGGCGCCGAATTGGACGACGTGCTAAAACAGAGCGCGGCGGATATGCAAAACGCCGCGGCTTTACAGGCTAGAATCGACGCGCTGGACGACGAGACAAAAGCGCTGTTAGACGAATACCGCCGCGTAACGCGCGAGATAGAGATTCAAGAGCGCTACAACGCGGAGCTAGAAAAGCTAGTCGCCGCGCAAGACGAGGAGACGAGGAGCATACAAAAACAGATCTACGCCGTAGAGGAAACGACCAGAAGCGTGTTGCCGCTGATAAGCGAGATGATCGAAGGTTTTGAAAGCCTCGTATCTTACGATCTGCCGTTCCTGCCCGCCGAGCGAGAGGATCGCGCGGCAAAGCTAAAAACGCTGACAAACCGCGCCGACGTATCCATAGCGGAAAAATACCGCGTCGTGCTGGAGGCTTACGCTATCGAAAGCGAGTATTCGCGCACGATCGAAGCCTACGCGGGAGAGTTGGAGGACGGCAGAGCCGTCGATTTTTTGCGGTTGGGACGAATCGGGCTTTACTATTTGACGCGCGATCACAACGAGGCGGCGAGATACGATATGGAGTTAAAAGCGTTTACGCCGCTTAACTCTGGCGACAAAGAGTCCTTAATAAACGCGGTCAAGATCGCCAAGAAAGAGAAGGTGGCGGATCTGATCGCCCTGCCGCTTAGCGCGCCAAAGGATAAACAATGAAACGAACGCTGATTGTTTTTACGCTCGTCGTTTGCGCGGCGTTTGGCGATAATTTGGATCGATTGCTAGAAAAGGTGCGCTCAAACGGAGAGCGGGAGCGTCAAGCCGAACTGGCGCGCGTCGATCGCTTTTTAAAAGAGCGAAACAACGCGGCTACGCTTTTGAAAAACGCCAAAGCCGAATACGATAAAGCTCAGGCTAGAGGGCGCGCGTTAGCCAACCAAGCGGACGCGAACGAAAAGAAAAACGCCGATCTGAACGACGAGTTAAGACGAAAAAGCGGCGGTTTGAACGAGCTTTTTGGCGCGTTCAATCAGCGCGTAGGCGAATTTAAAGCCGAAACGGACGATTCGATCGTATCGGCGCAAGTTCCCGAAAGATTCGAGCGGATTCTAACGCTCGTAAACTCGCGCGAACTGCCAAGCTCCGAAGATTTGAGGGGCTTTTGGGCAATGCAGCTCGAAGAGATAATCCTAAGCGGCAAAATCGAGCGGTTCAACGCGATCGTAATCGATAGGCGCGGAGAAAAACAAGAGCGAACCGTCGTTAGGCTCGGCGCGTTTGGGGCGACGTCGGAAGGCGAGTATTTTGTTTGGAAAAACGGCGCGATCACCGCCAGCGCGGGACAGCCAAGCGGCGGCGTTCAACGGCAAGCGCGAGCTTTCGAGAGCGCCTTAGAGCCTAAAGCGATCGCCGTCGATCCTACGCGCGGCTCTCTTTTGGAGCTATTCGCTCTGCGTCCTAGTTTTGCGGAGCGAATGACGCAAGGCGGCGCGATCGGCTATCTGATCTTAACGCTGGGCGTTTTTGGCGTCGGCTTGGGATTATGGCGCATCGTCAAACTGCGCTCGATTGATAAATCCGTCAAGCGCCAACTGGCAAATATCGGCTCGCCGCGCGGCGATAATCCGCTAGGTCGCGTGCTACTCGAAACCAAGAGCAAAGAGAGCGCGCTCGATTTGGAGATAGGCGCGTTGGAAAAGGGGCAAGGCGCGATAAAACTTTTAGCCGCCGCCGCGCCGCTTTTGGGGTTGCTAGGCACGGTGGTGGGTATGATCGGCGCGTTTCAGGCGATCACGCTCTTTGGCGCGGGCGATCCTAAGATGATGGCGGGCAGCATATCGCTGGCGCTGGTTACCACCATGCAAGGGCTTATCGTAGCGGTGCCTCTGCTGTTTATACACGGCTTTTTGCGTTTTAGAAGCCAGACGATAGGCGATCGGCTAGAAAGCGTCTGCCTATGAACGCTATCGCGCGTTTTTTGGATAACGGCGGGCTTGCGATGTGGCTGCTTGCCGCGCTTAGTTTCACATTATGGACGCTGGTTTTTTGGCGCTGGTTTTTTGGCGCGAAAGTTATGACGCTTCTTAAAACCATCGTCGCCATCGCGCCGCTTCTTGGGCTTTTTGGCACGGTGATGGGCATGATCGAGGTGTTTGAGGCGATCGCGCACTACGGCTCTAGCGAGCCTAGAGTTTTCGCGTCCGGAATAGCCCGCGCCACTTTTCCCACGATGGCGGGTCTGACGATTGGGCTGCTTGGATTGTTTGCCTCGACGAAATTTGTCTATTCGTTTGGGCAAAACGCGGCTAAAGGAGGCGGATCGTGAGAAGGCAAAGACGCGACGAAGAAACGGGCGTGGATATGACGCCGATGCTCGACATCGTATTTATTATGCTGATCTTTTTTATCGTTACCGCTTCGTTTGTCAAGGAGTCTGGTATTAGCGTTAATAGCCCTCGCGCCTCGACCGCGCAGACGCAGGATCAGGCGAGCGTGATGATCGCTATTAACGAGGCGGGCGAGATATGGATAGACGGGCGCATAGTGGATATTCGCGCTATAAGAGCCAACGTCGCGCGCTTAAAGGCGCTTAATCCTGAAGGCGCGGTCGTTATCCAAGCCGACGCGAACGCGAAAACCTATCTGCTCGTCGAGGCTATGGATCAAGCGCGGCAGGCGGGAGTTGAAAATGTATCGATCGCGGCGCGCCCCAAATAGGGCGCTTGTCAAAGGTTTCGGCGCGATCTTTTTTGGCGCTTGCGCGTCCGTAACCACGCTGTGGCTAATGGCGCTCGCGACCAATTTCGCGCCGAGCGAAACGCGAAACGGCGATTTTGACAAAATAGTCGAATTTATCAGACTGCGCGAGGAGAGCGCGCTAACGCCGCAGACCAGAACGATCACGCCGCCAAAACCGCCGCCTCCGCCGGAGCTTCGCACGGAAGTGGACATAGGCTCTATTGAAGAGACAAACGCCTACGCCTTCGCGATCGATCCTTCCATGCTCTCTATGAAAGGAATAGCGGTTGGTCGCGGCGTCGCGGAGCGAGGGCTAATCCCCGTTTCTGGAATCCCGCCGAACTATCCTCGCGCCGCAAAAATGCGGGGGATCGAGGGAAACGTGGAGCTTGAGTTTATCATTACCGAAAGCGGCGAGGTAACCGACATAATCGTCATAGGCGGGGTCAACGGCGATTGGTTTACGGAAACGGCTATACGGGCGCTATCGCGCTGGCGTTTCTCGCCCAAAATAGTAAACGGCAAGCCGGCGCGCCAGCTTGCTAGGCAGGTATTTACCTTCAAATTGGAGAACGAACGATGAGAACGATTTGGCTTTTATCGGTTTTTTGCGTTTTGCTTAACGCCGCTCTGCCGCTTGAGGAGGCGAAAGCGCATTTAGACGCGGGACGCTATAAAGAGGCTTACGAACCGCTTAAACAGGCTATATCCATGGTTGAAAACCCGCCGATCGCTTGGCGGCGCGTGCTGGCTTCGCTATGTCTTGAAATCAACAACACCAAAGAGGCGATCGAGGCGTTTAAGGGCATAGTGATCGAGGAGGAATCGACCGAAAGCGACTTTATGGGGCTGTTTTACGCGTATTCGCTATTGGGCGACGATAAAAACGCGCTTGGAGTTTTGAGCGCCGCGCAAGCCGCTGGCAAATTGGACAAAGAATCCAGCCTCGCGATCTATTCGAGCATGTTAGCGCAAGGCGGCGGCGCGATACGAGCGGCTAAACTCTTACGCCGCGCGATCGACGAGAACAAAATAGCCAAAACCCCGCAAAACTACGAAAGGCTTTTTTACGCATATCGTCAGGCGCGAGAGCATAAGGAGGGGCTGCGCGCCATTCGTTTGGCGAACTCTCTGAGTCCTAGCGAGCGGTTTTATTCGCAAGCGGCGTATGTCGCGTTTGAATCCGGAGAGTTTAGCGCGGCGATCGAAGCCGCTCAAAAAGCGATTGAACTTGACGCTAAAAACGCGCATTCGCTTAGGCTGTTAATCGGCGCGTGCGCTATTGAAACGAAAGACTATATGCTTGCGCGATCGGCGTTCGCCGAAGTCTTAAAATCGCCCAAACACGCTAAACAGGCTAAAAGCTGGCTAAACTATTTAGACGAGCTTACTATTAAGCAGAGCTTAAATTAAAAGCCGTTTAAGCGCGCTTAACGTATCGGCGCTTATCGCGCTTAAGAAAGTCGTCTATTTACGCCCGCTTCAAACCTCGAAAAGCGCGGGCGAAGCTATGTCGCGGCGTTTATAAGTTAGCGGCAAATCCGCCTTAAAGTTTGGCAAATGTCGCGAGCTTGGAAAACAACGCGCAAAGCCGTTATGATCGTTAAATTGCAAACAAGAGGCAATGATAAAACAAATATGGCGAATACAACCTGATTTCAATCCATAAATCGCGCGCAAAGTCGCTTTTGAAGCGTATAGTCGGGTAAAACAAGGCGATCTATAACGCCGCTTTGCTATAAAACGTTAAGCGCGAATGGAAATTAAACCCCGATTTCAACGCCAGCTACGCGATCGCGCCTTCTCGTTCAAAAGTCGCGTCGGAGCTTTGGAGGTCGCCTTTGCGGTAGCGTATGGCGTTTTGGCGATCCAAAAGATCGCGAATGACTTGCGCGCCAAAAGCCAGCCGCATCCAGCGTTTCAATACGCGTCCTACCGCCCCCGCCATTCCCGCACGGAGCAAGCGTGAGCGTTTCGTAATCAAAGGCGGGTATCTATCTCTCTCTGTCGTACCCGCGCGGAGCAAACGCGAGCGCTTCTATCGCTCCGCGCGGGAATGACGGTAATGTGGATTACCGTAATCCTGCGCGCCTTGCGCTCCTAGCGAAGCGGGCGTTGCGCGGGAATGACGGAGGGGGCGGTAGGCGTTGGCTGAAATATCGGCGGCGGCTGGCTGTTGTTTGGCGTTTTGTCGCGCTCCTTGCGAGCGCGTGGATTGAAACTTTTCCTTTCCAGCGTTAATCAGCTGGTTAATCCGTCGCGCGGTTTGCGAGCGTGCGGATTGGAGGTTTTTGCCTAAGATTGACGCGCCGAAAAAGGCGCGGGCTGGCTTTGCGTTAGGTTTGTTCGCCGATCAAAACAGATAGCGCAAGTCGATTTCCTCGATATTTGGTCGCTCTCTAACGCGATGCTTAAACTGCTCTTGCAGGTTTTCTTGCAGTTCCTTGACCTGACGTTGCCTCGCGGGTTCGCTCGTTTTTGCCGCCACCCCGCTCAACGATTCGATTAACGCGCGCAAATCAAGAGAGCAATCGAGCGCGTTCTGCCGCCTTCTGACCGCGCAACGAAGCGGCAACGCCACATTTTGCCACCCTTCGCTTATCTCGCACGGAAAACGCCAGCGCGCGTTATACGAGAGCGACAACGAGCCTTTTAACGCGCCCCGCTCCTCGTAAAGCGAACCGCTTAACACAAACGGATCGCTCGCGAGATAGATCGCGTCCATTCCGGCCGGTCTTTTGCTTAGCCAAAACTGCATAGCCTCAAAACTTTGCGACGGCGAGGGCGCGTATTTGGGCATCTCGCGCCCTTTTGAAAAAGCCGCCGCTTTGCAGTATAGCTCCGAAAAGTTCAGCCCGCGCAGAACGCCGTTTGCCGCGCAGGTCTGTCCGCTCGCGCACGCTCTTTTTTGCAGATCGCCGCTCGCGAACGGATAACCAAAATTGGTAAGCAACCTTTGCAACCCGTCCATTTTTTTCGGAGTAGGCGGCTCCTCGATCAAAGGTTCGTAAACAACGCTCGGCTCTTGCGAGAGATTTGCCTCGCCGACGCTCTCCGCGTCGGTCGCGTTGATTTCGTCCGATAGCGTCGCGTTCTCTTCCAACGCGTAAAATTGCGCTTTAGGCGGCGCTCTTACTATCGCGATTTCAACGCGGCTTCTGCTAAAAAGCAGATCCAAAGGCGCGGGCGCGAAACGATTCGCCCCTAATATAAATAACAGGACGCAAAAAAGCAAAACGAGCGGCGGCGTTAGGCGAAACATCAGATCCCCGCCATCGCGCGGACGGCGGCGGCGCGATCCTCTTGGCGCATAAAATATTCTCCGATCAAAAACGCGTCCATGCCGATCTCGCTAAGCTCCAGCAGCCGCTCGCGCGAATGCAAGCCGCTTTCGGCGACAATGATCTTGTCTTGAGGAATCAGCGCGATAAGTTTTTCAGACAAACTCATATCCATCTCTAGCGTGTCTAAATTGCGATGATTTATTCCGATAATCGTCGCTTTGGCGGCGATCGCTTTGCTTAGATCGGTTTTATCGTGTATCTCCACAAGCGCCTCCATTCCTAGATTTCGCGTTTGCTCCAGCAACGACGAAAGCTCTTTGAGGCTTAGTATATTGGCGATTAGTAGCGCGAAAGAGGCGCCGTAAACTAGCGCTTCAAGCAGTTGATAGCGATCGACGATAAAATCTTTGCACAAAAGCGGCAGGCGGTTGTGCCTGCGAATCAGCGAAAGATATTCCAAATCGCCTTTAAACCATTGCGGCTCGGTCAAAACGGATATTGCCGCCGCGCCGCCTTTTTCGTAGTCGGCGGCGATCGCGATCGGATCGAAATTTTCGCATATATCGCCGCGAGAGGGGCTGGCTTTTTTAACCTCCGCGATGATTTTGAGCGGCTTGTTTTCCTCTTTTTTCAGCGCGGCGATTATATCGATCGGATAAAACGGATTTAACGCCATAGCGCGCCCAAGCGTCTCTTCGGGCATGGCGGCTTTGCGCTCTTTTACTCTTTCGCGCGTAACTCTCACAATTTCGTCAAGTATCATCGTTAGTTCTTTGTTAATGATTGTTCGTAACTTTTTTTGATCGCGTCGTAATGCTCTAGCACCGTTGGATCGCTTTTTTCTTCCGCCGCCACTTTCGCGATCAGATCGTAGGATTCTTTGAAGCGTCCGAGCTTAAAATATCCCCATGCCAGCGAATCGGCGTAATATACGTTGTTGGGATCGATCTTTAGCGCCAGCTTAACATACTCCACGCCGCGTTCCACGTCCACATCATGATCGATCAAAAGATAGCCCAGATAGTTAAGATATATATGATGTTGATTTGTCGCCACAACCTTTTCAAGCGCGCTGATCGTTTGCTTTGCAAGCTCTATATTCGCGTCGCCGCCAGCTTCGTATTTAAGCATGGCGCTTAAAGCCAAATAATCGATCTTGCCGCTTGCCCTATAGAGTTTAGAGGCGATCGCGGCGGCTTTATCAAAACGTTTGTCGTTTCTATACAACTCTAGCAATATCTCGTCGTTAAAGCGCGTCTCTTCAAGCCAAGCGCTTAACGATTTATAGTTTTTGTCGATCAAATACAGTTCGATAATTTTTTCGCCCACCAGCCGATCGGGACGTATTTTGTATATGCGTTTATACGCGCTCGCCGCGCCGCCTGCGTTGTTTGATTGAGCGTATAGAGAAACGAGCCTAGAACAAATATATTCGCTGCAGCCGCGTTCGGCGATATGCGTTTCGTAATAGGCGATCGCCTCTCGCGTTTTGCCAAGTCTTTCGGCTAGTATTGTCGCCATTCTGTCGAGCGCTATGTCGCCGGGCGCGATCGCGTAGGCGCTTCTATAGGTTCTAAGCGCTTTTGAATCCTCTTTGTTCAACGCGTATAGATCGCCAAGCGTTAAATAAACGTCTAAACTTCGCTCTTGTTTCGCCAAAATTTTAGCGTTCATAATCGCGTTTTCTAGATCGCGTTTGCCGTAATAACTCGCCGTTAAAACGCGCCGCAAAAAAATATCCTCGCCCTCTTTAATCGCTGCGTTAGCCTCTTTGATCGTTTCATCGTAGCGCCCCGCCTTAAACAGCGCCTCGATCCAGCGAAAACGGCTGACTTTATCGCCGTCGTTTATGTATATAATGCGGCGATATTCGCTAGAGGCGTTGTAGTCCATTCTGTTTTCCGCGTCTATCGACATAATTTCGTATAGATCGCGGCTGTATCCCGCCGCGAATATTGCCAGCGCCGCCGCCGCCAAAATTAAGAGCGATCTCATACGATCGCTCCCGCGCAGGCTAGAGTTAGCCGCTCGATCTGCTCGTTCATGCCAGCCCAAAACGGAAACGATTTGCATTGCGTCGGGCGCGCCGCGTAGATTTTGCAACCGCTATCGCCAAGAAAGACGCACTCGAAACCGCGTTTTGTTTCGCGCTCTTTAACCCGCCAACCCTCGCGTTCTCTACGAAAATATAACCCTCGCGTCGCCGCCTCGCCTTCGCCCAACAGCGCGGAGATCGCGGCGATCTCTTTATCGCTCGCCCATACGTCCCCGCTTTCGCCCGCGCAGCATCTAGAACCGCAACGTTCGCACGCTTGCGGATCAAAGGCAAAATTAAAGCCCTCTCGTTTAATCAAGCCACGCATAGCGTCCCCGCTTTTTTGCCGATCAGGCGTATATCGGCGCTTATTCCGTCTTTGTCGCGTAGAATAAGCGGCGGTAAAACCTCCGTGGCTTTAACCGCTCTTTTCCCCGCGCGAACGAAGATCAGCCGCGCCGAATCGCCGTTTGTTTTATGCGCGAATTGAATCGCGCGCGTTTTCCAGCGCAGATCGCCGAGCGTTTTTAACAGCGACGAAACCTTTGAGGCGTCGTAGCAGAAAAACAGATCGCCGTTTGATTTGAGCGCTCTTCCCGCTCGGCGCAAAAAATCCTCGATCGGAAGCGCGCAGGCGTATCTGGCGAGTTTTAGCGAC
This sequence comes from Helicobacteraceae bacterium, assembly GCA_031258155.1. Classification (NCBI taxonomy): domain Bacteria; kingdom Pseudomonadati; phylum Campylobacterota; class Epsilonproteobacteria; order Campylobacterales; family Helicobacteraceae; species Helicobacteraceae bacterium. The sequence continues at coordinate 44,281 of JAIRNH010000021.1, forward strand.
GGATCGGGGCTTGCGGCGGTTTTGGCGCCGTAGAAAGGGGGATTGCATACGATCGTATCAAACTTTTCGCCTATATCAAATTTGAGAAAATCGTCCGCAAAAAAACGCGCCGATATGCCGTTTAACGCGCCGTTTTGAACCGCAAACCTCACCATCTCCTCCTGAATATCCACGCCGACAAGCGACAAACCGAAGTCCCTAGCCAACAGCAAGCCTATAATCCCGCAACCGCATCCCACGTCTAACAGCGATCCGTTAAGCCGTTTTTGCGAAGCAAAGCGATACAGCAAAATAGAATCGGTGTTGTAACGATACCCTTTTTCGGGCTGTCGCAGTTCCATGCAAGCCTTTGGCGAAATAGCGCGATTATATCCAACCTTCTATCAAGTCCGATCAAAACCCGACGAAGCTATCGGCGATAGCCGCTTTGCGGCGCGGCGTTTTTGCCTAGCTATCCGTCGTTTGCTTTTTGATCGCTAACTTTTTCGCGCCGCCTAAAATATCGTCAAAACGCGCGCGATCGGGAGCGCTCGGCGGTTTTTCGCGCGCCGCTTAGCCAGAGCATTACTCCTTTTTGCGCGTGCAATCTGTTTTCGGCTTCTAAAAAGATTGAGTCGGCGTGCGCCTCAAAAAGCGCGTCGGTTACCTCTTCGCCCCTGTGCGCGGGCAAGCAGTGAAGCAGCGCGGCTTTTTTGTCGGCTAGGGCGAAAAGCTCCTCGCTTACGCCAAAACCGGCGAAATCTTTCAGCCGCTTTTTGCTCTCTTCCTCCTGCCCCATACTTGTCCAAACGTCGGTGGCGACGATATTTGCGTTTCTGATCGCCTCTTTTGGATCGTTGCAAAAACGTAGCTTCGCCCCGCTTGTAAGCGCGAAGCCTTTCGCCAACTCGATCCACTTTGGCGCGATCTCGTAGCCCTTTGGCGCGGCGACTCTAAGCTCGAAGCCCATTTTGGAGGCGAGCATAAGGTAACTATTCGCCATATTGTTGCCGTCGCCAATCCACGCGACAATCGCGCGTTCGTCGTAGCCAAGCTCCTGCATAGTCATATAATCCGCCATCAACTGCGCGGGGTGAAAATCGTCGCTAAGCCCGTTGATAACGGGCGCGCTAGAATAGGCGGCAAACTCCTCTAAGCGGCTGTGCGCGAAGGTGCGGATCATCACCATATCCGCCAGTCTGCTTATCACGCGCGCCGTGTCTTTCATCGGTTCGCCGCGCCCTAGCTGAATGTCGCGCGAGGATAAAAAGATCGGCTGCATTCCAAGCTGCGCCGCGCCGATCTCAAAACTTACGCGCGTGCGCGTCGAGCTTTTTTCAAAGATCATCGCCAGAGTTTTGCCCGTAAGCGGCGCGCTCGCTTTGCCCGCCTTCAGATCGCGCTTAATATCGCGCGCCAAACTTAAAATCTCAAGCAACTCGCTCTTTTCGTAATCTTTCAGGCTTAAAAAGTGTCTCATCGCGCGCCCCTGTCCAACAACTCGCAAACCTCTTTGGCGTGATAGGTGATAATCATGTCCGCGCCCGCTCGTTTGAAGGCGATCATCGTCTCCATCAACGCGCGATCGTAATCGATCAATCCCGCGCTCGCCGCCGCTTTCAACATCGCATACTCGCCGCTTACGTTATAAACGGCGATCGGCAAGTTGGTTTGATCGCGCAACGTTCGCGTTATGTCGAGGTAGGCGAGCGCTGGCTTGATCATAAGCATATCCGCGCCTTGCGCCTCGTCCTCTAAACTTTCGGCGATCGCCTCGCGCGCGTTCGCGGGATTCATCTGATAGCCGCGCCGATCGCCAAAACTCGGCGTCGATTGCGCCGCCTCGCGAAAAGGTCCGTAGTAGGCGCTGGCGAATTTTGTCGAATAACTAAGAATGGGCAGATTTTCAAAGCCGTTTTCGTCTAACGCGGCGCGAATGGCGCCGACGGCGCCGTCCATCATACCGCTAGGCGCTATGCAGTCGCTTCCCGCTTTGGCGTGAACGAGCGCCTGTTTGGCGAGATTAAACAGCGTCGCGTCGTTATCCACTTGACCGCGCGAGTCAAGAACGCCGCAATGCCCGTGATCGGTATATTCGCAAAAGCAGAGATCGGTGAAAACCAACAGATCGTTCGCGGCTTGTTTGAGCGCGCGCGTCGCTTCCGCGATAACGCCTTGATCGCTTAACGCGTCGGAGCCAATTTCGTCTTTTTCGTCCGGAACGCCAAAAAGCATAATCGCTTTAATCCCCGCCTTTTGCGCCGCTTTTGCCTCTTTGACAAGCTCGTCGATCGAGAGCTGGAACACGCCCGGCATCGAGGCGATCTCGTTTCTTATGCCTCTGCCAAAGCGCGCGAAAAGCGGATAGATCAGATCGTCTTTGCTTACGACGGTCTCTTTTACCAGATCGCGCATAGCGGCGTTTAACCTGAGCCGCCTAAAACGTTTGAACATTTATGTTCCTTTGAAAAAAGCCGTAATTTTACCCTTTTTGTCGGTTAAAGCGCGTTTCGCTAGAGTGTTACGATCAAAAAATTGGAAAAGGAGACGTTATGCGTCAATATAAGGTTGTTATCTATCAAGAAGGCGCGTTAAGCTCGCTACTGTTAGGCGCGGCGAAAGTCGATCCCGTTAAATTCAGCGCGTTTCTCACAAAGAACGCGGCGGAAGGCTGGCGGGTGGTAACTATGGAAAAAGACCTGCGCCGCATGCTACTTTTTTGGAGCAGGGAAGCATACGTGGTAGTTATGGAAAAGGAAACGGCGTGAAGACGCTAAAAACGGCGGCTATCGCCGTCCCTCTAACGACGCTAGTCGCGTGGGGCGCGTTGGCGTTGGCGCAGTTGTGGGCGAACCTTTTTTCGGACGACGCGTTCGCGAAAATAACCGCGTCGGCGGCGATCGTAATCGTAATCAGCGTGATCGTGGCGCTCTCCGTTCGCTCTTACGTCGAAAACGCGGAGTTGAAAAAACAGGGCTATTTGGACGATTGACCCGCATTTAATTTTTAACTTTTGACTTTAAGATTAACTATTCGCGCGCGGCGAAACTTAGCGTTTAAGGTTGATAGCGTTTTGTATTAGCTGATCGTTTGTGGTAATCGCCTTTGCCGCGCCCTCGTAAGATCGTTGATAAACGATCAGATCGCTTAGCGCGACCGCCGCTTGAACGTTACTGCTTTCAAGCGCGCCTCCCGTTACCGACGGCAGTTGCGCTCCGTTCGCGTCAAGATAAAAAAACGGCTCGCCGGAGTTCGCGCTCTGCATAAACTGATTGTTTCCAACGCGCATAAGCCCTTGATCGTTCGCAAAATGATAGACGGCGATCTGTCCAACCTCGCTCTGTCGCCCGTTGTCAAAAACGGCGACGATATAACCGCGCTCGTCGATCGCGTATTGTTCCAAATTCCCCTCGATAACGCCGTCGGCGCTAACGCTCGCGCTTTGCGCGAAGCCGTCGTCCGCTTTTAGGTTGAAATTAAAATTGATCGGCGTTCCTCCGTTATCAAGAACGACGCTCGTATCGCCGATCGCCGCGCCGTTTAGATCCAGCGCCACGATCTTTGTCTGTTTAGAAAGCGTCGAGTAAGCCTCGATCGAAGCGGAGCTTATCGAGGCGTTAGCCGCCGGCGCGGCGTTTAACGAGCAAAAAAGCCGTAGCAACGCTTCGGGCGTATTATCGCCGCCGTAAACGCCGCTTGAGATCGTCTGATTCGATCCGTTTGTCGTCGTTATTTTGCCGTTTGCGACGCTAACGGACGCGCCGACGAGATTGGCTATTTGATCGATCGCGCTCGCGTAATCGCCGATTGTCTCTCCTTGCGCGTAGGCGACGTTTCCAAGACTCATCGGCGCGAAAATCGCGTTTGGCAGATTGCTTTCGCCGTTTGCGAAATAGAGGCGATCGCCTTTTGGATAAACGATCAAATTCGTTCCGTCGCGGCTCGTTTCGTAACCCGCCGCGCCAAGTATCGCGGCTACGCCCGCCGCCGTAATTAGCGCGTCGTCGCCGTCCGCGCCGAGATATTCGTAACTTGCGTCGTCAAGCGTAAAGCGGACAAAAGGCGCTTCGCCGTCGGCTATATCGCTCGCAAGCGGTAGCGAATAGCCTAGTCCGATATTAGTGGAGGCGGGCAGTTTGCCAAAGCCAAACCATAGATTTTCGCCGCCTTTTAATTCAAGCTCTTTGCCGTCTTGGACAATCGAGCTTAGATCGGAAGCGGCGCTCATCGCTCCAAGCCGTTTTAAGCTCGCCGTCGCCTCGTATGTCGCGCCGCCGTTCGCATCTGCCGGCGCGATCAGCCGCGCCGAACTTGCAAGAACAAGACGATCTCCGTTTGGAGCTATCGCCGTTTGTTCCGCGCTTATCGCCGATTGTCTGAAAACGGAGCTTTGAAACGCGGTTTTTTCTAAACCGTCGAAGGTAGAAAACGCCGTCAAAAGGCTTTCGGGCGAGTTTCCGCCGTTCGCGACGAGCAACGAAAAATTGTTGGCGCCGTTAGCCGTAATCTTGCCGTTGTAATCGGTAAAAAAGTCGGTTTGCGGATAGATCGCTCGCGCCGTTTGCGCGATCGTCTCTTGCAGATCGCTTAACGTCGAGCTTGCGTTAGCCGTCCATATCGAGGCGTTTAGCGGCGCTAAAAACGGGTCGCTCGAATTGGCTATCGAAAGGGCGTTCGGCGACGAAATCGCGATATTCGCGCCGCTTCTTGAGGCGTTCGCCGCGCCGCTCGCGTTTATCGCGTTTGCTATCGCCTCGCCGATCTCGTCCTCGCTCGCGCCGAGCGCCCACGAAACGTTTATCGCAACGCCGTTTAGCTCGAAACCGAGCGGAGAGACGATATGCTCGTTGATCGTTATCGTTTTTTTGATCTCCCCAAGCGCGGCGAATACGCCGGCGTTATCGCCCGCCGCGATCAGCAGATTATCGCCCGCGTTCAGTCCCATATAAGCGCCGTTTTGATCGTATAGCGAAGCGATCGGCGCGTTTTTGTCCGCCGTTTTTGTTTGCGTAACCGAATACGGAAAATTGGCGTTCAGCGCGCCGTTTTTGGTGGCGATCGGCGGAAAAACGATATTATCGGGCGCGAATAAGGGCTGTTGCGCGGTTACGCCGTCGATCGCGCCCGCGTTTACGCCATGAACGATTTTCCATACGCCGCCGTCGTTGATCATAGCGCCCCAACTCGTGCCTAAGAGATAGTTTCCGTTTTGCGTTACGATATTGCCGTTCGCGTCGCGGCTGAACGCGCCGTCGCGCGTGTAAACGATTGTTTTTGCGTCGTAGATATTCGATCCAACCACGCCAAACCAGCCCTGTTCGTTGATCGCTACGTCGAATGCGTTTCCCGTTTGCGTCGCCGCGCCGCTTCGCAGATCGATTCTCGTCGCGCTTGTTCTTACGCCTACGCCGTCGTCGCTTGAAAGCGTTTGCGAATTGAGCGCGAGGCAACGATCGTATAGCGAAGCAAACTCTATCGCGCTCGCGCGGTAGCCCGTAGTATTGATATTGGCGATATTATTCGCCGTTGTGTCGATTGCGTTTTGATGAGTTTTCGCGCCCGTTAACGCGCTCCAAAAACCGCTATTCACGTCGGGTTTTCCATTCGCCGATCACTGCCGCTCCCTTACCGAGACGATCTGATCGAGCGTATAGTATTGACCGCCCAGATATAGTTGCGGCTCGCTTTGATTTAAAACGACCGATTCAATCGGATAAACGCCGAGATTGCTAACGTAGCTTTTGCCCGAAACGCTTCCGGTATATTCGGCGCGTATGGCGTAAACGCCCGCGCCCACCAATTCGCCGGCGCTATTTTTGCCGTCCCACGTAAACTCCTGCAAGCCCGCCGCGCCGCTAGAGATAACCTCCGCTCTGATCTGAACGCCGTTTGAATCCGAAACGATAAACAGCCCGTTTTCAAAACTCTCTTCGTAAAAGAGATAATCTTTATATTCCTCGCCGTTTTCCGCAAACTGCACCGCGTTAAGCCCCGTATCCGCCAGCTTGCCGACCGCGCCGATTAGCTGATAAGCGCTTGTGAGCCTAAACTCGGAAACCATATTCTCCATCGCCTTTTGGATATTCTCCTGCGACTCAATCACCGCCATATCCGCCGTCTGCGAGAGCATTTTATCGGTGTCCATCGGGCTTGTCGGGTCTTGATACTGAAGCTGAACGAGCAACAGTTTCAAAAAAGCGTCTTTATCAAGCGCGCTATTTGGATTATACGTGATAGTAGCGTTTGTCGTCCCGCCCATAAAATCGATTGCTTCCGTAGCCATTTTGCCCTCCGCCGCTCGCGTTTTTTAGCTTATTCAAGCAACTTTTATGCCGCTAATTGCCATATTTAACCCGTTCAGCCGTTTTTATCCTCGCTCGCCGCTTCTCGCGTCGTTAGCGCGGCGAAGGCAAGTTTAAGAGGCTTAAAGGCGGCAAAACGCGAAGAAAAAACGATCGATAAAATTGGACTGCAACGCGCGCATATCGCCCCCGTCCCCGCCCTGCCGCGCGGAGCGATAGAGCGGTTTACCGCCTATAATCGCGGAGAAAAAGCGGAAATCTATCTCTTTTGCGTCTCCGACGTATCCATATACCAATTATTTACAGGCGCGACAAATAGCGCGGGAACGAGGGGGGGTATTGACGCTTGACATTGTTATTCAGGGTTTGAAGCGTATAATTGGGCATTACGCCTTTAAGGAGCGCCGATGGGACGGAAAAAAGCGCTTGCCGCGCTTGCCTTTGGAACGTTTATTGTAGCCGTAGGTCTGCTTTGCTATACCCTTAGCGCCGCTAGAGCCATAGACTATCTTGGCTCCGATTCAAAAGCCTGTATCAACTGCCATGTGATGAACGTCTCTTACGCCACATGGGAGCATAGCGCGCACAGAAACGCCGTCGCGTGCGTCGATTGCCATCTGCCGCGCGAAGGTATCGGCAAATACGCGGCGAAGGCGCGCGACGGTTTTAATCACGCCGTCGCGTTCGCCTTTGAAACGTTCGAGCAGGCGATTGTCATAAGCGACGACGGGGCAAAACGCGTTCAAGCAAACTGCGTAGCCTGTCATGCGAGCTTGGCGAGCTCGCTAATAAAAAACGCCGATCTAAACCATCGTTTCGACGAGCAAACGGCAAACGGCGATCGCCTATGCTGGTCGTGTCATCGGCAAACGCCGCACGGCTCGGTTCGCGCCGTTAGTTCCGCGCCGAATAATCTCGGCGTAAAATTTTAATCGGTAAGGAGAGTGGAAAAATGAAAAAGTATATCGCGCTTTTAGCGGTTTCATTGGCGGCGATTGTCGCGCTTGGCTTTCTGGTTTCGGACGTTAACGCCAAAGAGGAGGAGCGCCAAAAGATTAACGCCGGCAGGCAGATCAATATAGAAAATCCCGCGCAGACCTCTCAATGGCGCCGCTACTTCCCGCGCCAATTCGACGGCTGGAAAAAAACCAAAGAGAGCGACAAAGTCGCGGATATGATCAAGAAGTGGCCTGCGCTGGCGATCGTTTGGGCTGGTTATCCCTTTAGCAAAGATTACAACGCGCCGCGAGGGCATTATTACTCCGTTATGGACAACATCAACACGCTTCGCGTCGGCGCGCCTAGCGAAACGGTCGATAGCCCGCTTCCGACGGCTTGCTGGACCTGTAAATCGCCCGACGTAGTTCGCTTGATGGAGACTAAAGGCGATCTGGAGTTTTATAGCGGACAATGGAACAAATGGGGCGACGAGGTTGTGAACGCGATCGGCTGTTACGACTGTCATACGGCGGATACTAGAGAGCTAAAAATGGGGCGCGCTTACGTGAATAACGGTCTGCGGGCGGCGGGTATGCCGACGTTTGAAGACTCGACGCACCAAAACAAGCGCGATCTCGTTTGCGCGCAATGCCATAGCGAATACTATTTTCGCCCCACGCCAAACGGCGACAAAACGGCGAGGGTCGTAACCCTGCCTTGGAAAAACGGCTTGGGAGCGGAAGAGCAGATGAGCTACTACAACGACGGCAAGAATTTTCCCGACGGCAAGCCGTTTAAAGATTTTGAAAACAAGCTGTCAAAAACGCCGATCGTAAAAGCGCAACACCCCGATTATGAACTGCATCTTACGGGCATTCACGGCAAAAAGGGCGTATCTTGCGCGGATTGCCATATGCCTTACAAGCAAGAGGGCGCGACTAAATACTCCGATCACCAGATACAAAGCCCTCTTGATACGATGGATCGTAGCTGTATGCCCTGCCACCGCGAGAGCGAGACTAAGCTAAAGTCTATCTTGGAGGAAAAATACCAACGCAAAGAAACGCTCTTTGGTTTGGCGGTGAATAATCTAGCCGCCGCGCACCTTGAGGCGCAAAAGGCGTGGGAAAGCGGCGCGAGCGAAGCGGAGATGGCAAAGGCGCTTAACCTGATTCGCGAGGGGCAGTGGCGTTGGGATTACGCCTCCGCAAGTCACGGCGGATTCTTTCACGCGCCCGACGAAACGCTGTTTGTTTTCGCCAAGGCTAACGATTACGCTTTGCAAGCTCGCGCGGTTTTAAGAGAGATTCTCGTTAAACGAGGCGTAAAAGATTACGTGGTTCCCGATTTCAGCTCGAAAGCAAAAGCGCAAAAGCTCGCCGGTTGGGATATGGAGGCGCTAATCTCCGACAAACAAAAGTTCAAAGACGAAACGGTTCCGGTCTGGATCGAAAGGGCGAAAGCGCAAGGTTTGCTCGACGAGAATATTAGGGATTACAAAGACGATTCGGCTTCGTGGTTTGGCAAAAGCGAGTAGCGCCGCAAAAAACGTCTGGCGTAGAAACGCGATCGGGCTATCGCCGTTGCTAACCGTTATTGACGCGCCGCGCGAGAACGGCGAGGCTTTGTAACCTCTTGGCGTTCTGTCCGCGCCCTCCTTGCGGGCGTTTGCGCGATCCGCGCGATCCGTCAAAAGATCGCCGTCGGCTAACGAGGCGCTTTCAAGGTTTGAGCGCGTATAGTCGCGGCGGTTTTCAAGAGGTTATCGCGGATTAAGCGATCAAAATCGATTTGAAATAGCGATCTTTTACGCTAATCGCGCGATCATTTATGTTAGGTTAGACGTTCTAAAAACGCTCGCGAAGCGCGTTAATCGGGCGATCGCAAGTTGTCGCAAACGATAGGGCGAGGCAAACTTTTGCGCTATTAGCCGATCAGGGTTATTTTTGCCCGCGATCGTAGCGAGCGCTCGCCAAAAAATCAAGTTATGGAGGGATTTTTGCTTGCGCGGGGGAAAACGCTATTTAACGAGGAATTATGAAAATTGATAACGATATAGCCGTCCAAAGCGCTTTGGAGCGCTCCGTCGGGCAAAATGACGCGGCGCAAACGCGCAAGGTTGAAACCGCCGATAAAACTAGCGCTAGAGCAAACCGCGCGACGCCTGAGAACGAAGCCGCCGCTAAAACGTTCGCGGCGAACGCGGCTAAGTTGAGCGCAAGCGAGTTTTACGCCCAAGCCAAGCTGTTTTTCTCGCAAAGCGCCGAAGCGGGGACGCTTGCCGAGAACGCGGCGCAAACGGCGGAAAAACTGACCGCGCTTGTTTTCGACGCGGCGGACGACGAAGAAAACCTGCTTAAATCCGCTAAATCCGGATTTTTGGACGGTTTTGATAAAGCGGCGCAAAATTGGGGCGGCGCGTTGCCGCAAATCGTCAATCAGACGCTTGATCGCGCTATAGAAACTATCGATTTTCGGCTACATTCGCTTGGTTTTCCCCTATTAAATATGATCGCGTAATAGCATTCTCGCGGAAATTAAGCTACTATACGCGCCTGAACGTTCGCAATTAAGGAAAGGTTTATGGCGCAAACGGCTACCACGCAGGACACCCGCTACAAACAGGTCGATAGGGCAATGCGCAAGCTCGGCTACGAGAAAAGCGCGTTGATAGAGGCTCTGCATGTGGCGCAAGAGGTGTTTGGCTATCTAGAAAACGACGTTTTGAGTTTTATAGCGGCGGGATTAAGACTGCCGCAAAGCAAGGTTTACGGCGTAGCGACCTTTTATAAGTATTTTCAACTAAAGCCAAAAGGCAAGCACGCCTGCGTCGTATGCACGGGCACCGCCTGTTATATTAAAGGCGCGAATAAGTTGATCGAGGCTATGGAGAAAAAATACGGGATCAAGCCCGGCGAAACGACGGAAGACGGCGAACTTTCGCTTTTGACCGCCCGCTGTTTCGGATCGTGTTCGCTCGCCGCCGTCGCGGTGTTTGACAAACGGACGGTCGGCTATCTTAACGAGGAGAGCGTAATCGCCGAAAGCGAAAAGATGACAAGCGCCGCAAACGATTAAGCGGTCGGCAAAACGCGTCGAAATCAAAGAGGAGATCAACGCCCGCCTTAATTTGCGCGCCGATCGCGGAAACGACGACTCTCTTTGCCATACCCGTAAAACAGTTTTTATAGACGCTAAGATGAGTATTCGCAGATGACGATCCTCTTTACCATACCCGTAAAACGGGTATCCGACGCGCCGAAGGCGTGAAAAATCGCGTCGTTCCCGCGCCCCCCTCTCGTCATTCCCGCCCTTCCCCATCATTCCCGCGTAGGCGGGAATCCATCTCCATAATTTTCATTAGATCGCCGTTTAATCTTATTGTCATTCCCACGAAGGCGGGAATCCAAATACGCCGAAGGCGTGAAAGGAAAGATTGACTTCTGTCGGGGCGGGCGCTTTGCGGGAATAACAATGCGCGACATACCGTCCCCTCTCGTCATACCCGCGCGGAGCGATAGGGCGGTTTACCGCCCGTAATTGCGGAGGAAGGCGGGTATCCATCTTTGTTAAGCAATCGTAATGTTAAGCGTATTGATAGCGTTCTTTTAACTTTTTTTATGGATTCCCGCCTACGCGGGAATGACGGGAGAAGCGGGAATGACGAGAATGCGGATTTGCGCCTTCCTACACGCTCTCTTGCGCGCCTAGCGCTTCTACCAAGGGGCGCTCCTCCTGGTCATACCGCGTGCGGAGCAAACGCGAGCGCTTTGTAATCGCGGAGCAAAACGAGTATCCGCCTATCTCTCTGTCATACCCGCGCGGAGCGATAGGGCGGTTTACCGCCCGTAATTGCGGAGGAAGGCGGGTATCCATCTTTGTTAAACAATCGTAATGTTAAGCGTATTGATAGCGTTCTTTTAACCTTTTTTATGGATTCCCGCTTTCGCGGGAATGACAGGGGGCGCGGAATGACGGGAGAAGCGGGAATAACGGGGACGCTGGTTTTAGCGAAGCGAGGAAATGATAACGCGGTTAGTTTTTATGCGCGTTAGACAAGTTTGTAAATAAGGATTAAAAAGGCGATCGAGGCGCTTTGTTAGGCGCTCGATCGCGTTTTGTAGGCTACTGGAGTAGTCTTAGGACGTTTTGTTGAACGGCGTTAGCTTGGCTTAACGCGTAGCTTCCGCTTTGAATTAGAATGCTCTGTTTGCTGAAGTTAGAGCT
>JAIRNH010000022.1 GCA_031258155.1 Helicobacteraceae bacterium
CCCCCCCCCCCCCCCCAGCAGTCGCGCTGGCAATTACCGCCGCCGCGCAGAAAATCGCCGACTTATTTCCGAACGCATAGAACTACAACCGCGTTTATTCGTTCTCAGAAAGAGAACAAAAGGACTTTGGTCGTCAAATCGACTTCGCTCGTTTCGCGCAATGACTTACGGCTTCGCGCAAATGCCAAAATCTACTAAGAAAGGAACGATAAAATGACTAACGCCGAGTTTGCTCTTGCGGCGCGCAAAGATATTTTAAGCGGGTTGCATAACTCGCTACAATCGCATATAGGCTCGTGTCTATCTTGCATAGATATATTGAGCGTTCTTTACAATAGCGTTTTGCGTCTTGAGCCTCATAATCCACAAGCGCCAAATCGAGATCGCTTACTCCTTAGCAAAGGACACGCAATTTTTGCGTTGCTTGTATGTTTGGCGTATCGCGGTTTCATTGATAGATCCGATCTGGACGCGTATTGCTCAGACGGCAGTCGCTATACGGGGCATCCTATTAGAGATAACGTACCGGGAGTAGAGATCACCTCTGGTTCATTGGGACACGGATTGCCTATGGCGTCCGGTATGGCTGTCGCTTGTCGTATAAAAGGAGATCTTGGGAAGGTTTTCTGTCTGATGGGCGATGGAGAATGTAACGAAGGGGCGGTATGGGAAGCGGCTATGTTTGCCGCGAAGCACCGACTAAATAATTTGATTGCGATTGTTGATCGTAATCGGCTGCAAAGCTATGGCAGAGACGAACAAGTGTTAGATATGGGCGATCTAGCCGCAAAATTTGCTACGTTTGGATGGAAGACGCTGAACATCGACGGACACAATTATGACGAAATCGAAGAAGCTATGCGCGTTACAAGCGAAAAACCAATCGCGGTAATCGCTCACACAATAAAAGGCAAAGGCATATCCTTTATGGAAGATAAGCAAGAGTGGCATTTCCTTTCCCCAAAAGAGGAACATTACAAAGCTGGAATGAAAGAGCTAAACAATGCGTAACACCATGATCAATATGTTGAACAAAATGGCGGAAACAGATCCTAAATTAGTCGTAGTGATTGATGATACCGGCTTTTTAGTATTTGAAGAGTTCGAGCAAAAATTTCCCGATCGTTTTTACAATGTAGGCATTGCCGAACAGCAATTTATCGGTTACGTAGCCGGTTTAGCGCTTGAGGGCATGAATGTAGTCGCCTACAATGTTTGCAATTTCTTTTTGCGATCTATGGAGCAGATACGTATAGATTTAGCGTTGCAAAACTTAGGGGTAACAATGATTGGCGTCGGAGGAGGAATGCACTATGGTTCGCAAGGACCTACGCACAACGCAACGGAAGATTTATCAATGATGCGCTCGCTTCCTAATGTGCGCGTCGTGTGTCCCGCCGATCCTGTAGAAATGCAAGCGCTGTTTGCCCAAATCATGCGCGAGCAACGTTTAACATATCTGCGCCTGTGCAAAAACAACGATCCCGTTATACACACTAAGCCAGTCTCTATTACAGTTGGTAACTCAATCGTAATGCGCGACGGATCGGACGTTGCCATTCTTGCTACCGGCGGAATGACGCGCGACGCGTTAAAAACCGCCGATCTGCTTGCGGCTCAAGGGATAAGCGTCAAGGTAGTCAGTATGCATACGGTTAAACCTGTAGATACGCAAAGCATACAAGAGTGCGACGGCTTTACCGCAGTTTTTACAATGGAGGAAAATACGATAATTGGAGGCTTTGGCAGTAGCGTTGCCGAGACGATGATGACTCTTGGCGTCCGCCCAAAAATTTTTAAAATGTTTGGTTTTCCAGATCGGTTTCCAATGATTTCCGGCAGTCGCGATTACTTAAACGCGCGTTTTGGATTAGACGCGGATAGTATGGCTAGCGTTATAGTCGCAAGCATAAAAAAGGAAAATATACGCATACCATAGTTTGTTCCGTTTGCGGCGCAACCCGTGAAAACACAATGGTATTTAAAGTAGCAAGGGCGATCTGAGGCGTTGGCGCGGCGCCATATTTTTGTGTTCGCTAATTGGCTGAAAGAAGAGAATATGGACTACCTAATTAACACGAATGATATTTATCATAAACGAATCTGCTCGATCATATTAAAAGAAATTAGCGAACAAATCGAGCAAATGGGATTAAAAAATGTTAGCATGTACAGAGCGTTTGCCTATGAATTATAAGAGCCAGGCGTCAATTGATATTAGCGCATATGATTTACTTATTATAGGGGCGGGACTGTCGGGGAGCACAATTGCGCGCCTTGCGGCACAAGGCGGATATAAAACGTTGATGTTAGAAAAACGAAATCATATCGCGGGAAATCTATACGACGAGGTTGATCCGAATTCCGGCATTTTAGTTCAGCGCTATGGTCCGCATTTGTTCTTCACCAACGACGAAACCGTATATAAGTTTATTACAAGCATAGATAAATGGAACGCTTGCATAGTGCACGGAAGAGCGAACATTGACGGGATTATGGTTCCTAGCCCGTTTAATAATATATTAGCCGATACTTTTTTTTCTACGCAAAAAGCGCGGGAGATAAAAATGCGTCTCGCCAAGTTATTTCCCGATCAGACAAGGGCGACTATCTTGCAATTGTTAGAGTCTGGCGATTCGTTAGTTAAAGAATACGCCGAGTTTATGTTTGAAAAAGATTATAAGCCATACACAATCAAGCATTGGGGGATTGCGCCGAATGAATTAGATAGATCGATATTAGAACGAGTGCCCGTACGACTTGACTATACCGATCGATTAAGCGATAAGCGGCATCAATTGTTGCCAATATCTGGTTTTACCGCATTTGTAGCTTGTATGCTACGGCAACCGAACATCGACGTTGCTTTAGATGCTGACGCAAGGAATTATATGTCGCTTGATGATAATAAAGTTAAATTTTGCGGAAAGCATATTAATATACCCGTCGTTTATACGGGAGCGCTTGATCGGTTGTTGGGTTATTCGTTCGGCCAGTTATCATACAGATCAGTTAATTTTATTTACCAAACGCTTGATACAGATAGCTTTCAAGAAACAGAATTTTCTATTCATCCTATGGCTGAAGGATATACGCGCATCACCGAATATACTAAATTGCCTGTTCAAGACGGGCGCGGTAAAACGCTTATAGCTTATGAATATCCGGCGCCATACGACGATCCCGCTAGTCAAATACCCTACTATCCTATTTTATGCGCGCGGTCAAATAATATATATTCGCAATATAGAAACATTGCGGATCAAATACCAAATCTATTTTTGTGCGGTCGATTAGCCGACTTCAAATACTATAATATGGACGACGCCATAAAACGCGCTATGGCGGTATTTGAATCTATTGAACAAAATCTTGGCGGCAAATAAATAGTTGACGTTTCGCATATTAAAAGAATAAGCGTTGAGCGATTGCGAGAGAGATAATCCTCTCCGAACGCGATCGTAATCTGCCCAACCTGAAAGATAGTTTGCCGTTTTAGCGCGGGCTATATGGAGAGCAAAAGCGAATAACAATACGCGTTATGCGGACCTCTCTTGGTCATACCCGCATGGGCGGGTATCCGTATCTTAACAAACAATCATAAGGGACGCTGGTTTTAGTAAATCGCGGGAAGTTACAACGAACGGGAGAGAGCGGACAATAAGACTTGAGACGCGGACGATATACAAAACAGTTTTACGGCGCTAGATCGCGCATAAAATAACCGCGCCAATTGAGCGCCCGCTTAAATTACGCATAAAACCATAGATCAATCAACCGCGAGGCAAAGCCAGTCGTAAAAAACGCTAGGCGAAAATCGATAAGATGCGTTGATGTTTCGCAATATGCAGGCGGCGACTGAAAGCGCGGCGATTTTAACGCGGCGGATATTTTGATTTCGTCCGTTTAGCGCTTTTGCTACAATCGCGCTTCAACACCTACGCTAGGAGGCAAACTATGCCCGACGCAAATCCAGAGAGAGAGAGAGAGAGAAGATCGCAAATTGTCGAGTTGGCGCGTCAATACGCGAGAGAGTTTCATCCGCTACACGATTTCGAGCGCGAAGCGCCCTTTAGCGACGGCGATCGGATAAGTTACGCGGGACGGGTATATGACGAAGAGGAGATCGCGAATCTTGTAGAGGCGGCGTTGGAGTTTTGGCTTACGCCCGGTCGTTTCGCCCGCGATTTTGAGCGCGAATTAGCCCGCGCGATCGGCGTTAATTCGGCGTTTTATTGCTCTAGCGGCAGCGTCGCCAATCTCCTTGCCGTATCCGCGCTGACCTCGCCGCTTCTAGGCGATCGAAGGCTTTTGCGAGGCGACGAGGTTATCACCGTCGCGGCGGGTTTCCCCACGACCGTTTTTCCGATCGTTCAAAACGGCGCGATTCCCGTGTTTGTCGATATTACGCTGCCGACTTACAATATCGACGTAACGCGGCTTGAAAGCGCCGTCTCGCATAAAACCAAAGCCGTCGTTTTGGCGCACACGCTCGGCAACCCGTTTGATATTGCGGCGCTCAAAGCCTTTTGTGAAAAATACAGACTTTGGCTGATCGAGGATAACTGCGACGCCTTTGGAAGCGAATATACGCTAGAGGGCAAAACCGCCTTGACGGGATCGTTTGGCGATATAGGAACGCTTAGTTTCTACCCGCCGCACCATATCACCACCGGCGAGGGCGGCGCGGTCTTCGCGAACGATCCTTTGCTTGCGAAAATCCTGCTAAGCCTGCGCGATTGGGGGCGAGATTGCGTCTGTCCAAGCGGCAGAGACAACGTTTGCGGCTCTCGCTTTAACGGCGCGGCGAACGCTTACGGACAGCTGCCCGCCGGCTTTGATCATAAATATACCTATTCGCATATCGGCTACAACTTTCAAGCTACCGATCTGGGCGCGTCGATCGGGCTTGCGCAACTGCGAAAACTCGCCAAGAATACTAAAGCGCGGCGCGAGAACTTTGGCAGGCTCTTTTTGGCGCTAAAACCTCTTGCGGATAGCGGCTCTATTATCCTGCCGCGCGCCACGCCAAACTCTAATCCAAGCTGGTTTGGTTTTCCCATTACGATCGACGAGAAAGCGAAGCGATCGCGTCTTGAGGTCGTCCGCTTTTTAGAGGATAAAGGCGTTCAAACGCGCCTGCTATTTGCGGGCAATATCGTTCGGCAACCCGCGTTTGTTACAAGCGGCGGGCAAAAACTCGTTGATTTTCGCGTCGCGGGCGATCTGACAAACTCCGATCGCGTTATGAACGATACCTTTTGGATCGGCGTATATCCGCGTATCGGCGCGGCGCGTTGCGAATATATGGCGCGGCTGATCGAGCAAGCGCTTTCTTAATAAAATGATAAATGCGCTTTCTAATTACGGGACATACGGGTTTTGTCGGCGCTTGGACGGCGCTATTTTTGCGCGAGCTTGGTCATACGGTTAGCGGACTATCGCTAGAGCCGTATATCGGCGAAAACGGAGAGCGCGGTCTATATGAGTTGGCGCGCGTAGGCGAAACGCTCGAAGCCGATCTGCGCGTAGATATTCGAGATTTCAGCGCGTTAAAGCGCGCGATCGAGCAAACCAGCCCCGACTTTATCTTTCATTTCGCCGCGCAACAGCTTGTGCGCGAGAGCTTTCGGCGTCCGCGCCTTACTTTTGAAACCAACGCGATGGGGACCGTTAATGTCTTGGAGGCGATCGGCGAAGTTGGCGGCGTTAAGGGCGCGATCGTCGCCACGACAGATAAGGTATATAAAAACGTTTCGCATATATGGGGCTACCGCGAAAACGATCCGCTCGGCGCAAGCGATCCGTTAAGCGGTTCAAAGGCGGCGTGCGATCTGATCGCGCAGAGCTATATCGCCCGCGCCGACTACAAAACGCCGATCGGAATCGTCAGATCGGCTAACCTGCTCGGCGGAGGCGACAACTGCAAAGAACATCTGGTAGTCGATCTGATCAACGCCTGCAAACAAGGCGCGGCGGCGAAACTAAGAAACCCGAACGCGATCCGAAGCTGGCAGCACGTTTTGGATAGTATCAACGGCTACTATCTACTTGCCTCGCGTCTAATCGACGGCTCTTTGCCCGAAGGCGCCAAAGACGGGACGTTCAACTTTGGCGCCAGCGCCGATAGTTCCGATAGCGTTGGAAGCGTCGCCAGCAAGATCGTTGATCGCTGGCAAGGCGCGATCGCTTGGGAGTTTGCGGGCGATAGCGAAAATATAAAAGAGGAGCTTACGCTTGGGATCGATTCCAAAAAGGCAAAGTTCTATTTGGGCTGGGATAATAAATTGGATTTAGACGCGCTTCTTGATTGGACGGTCGGCTGGGAGCGCGAAGTCTTTTTTGGCGCCGAGGCGCGCGAAGTCGGCTTGCGGCAGATTGGCGCGTATTTACGGCTATGATTTAAGCCGCGACTTGCCAAACTTACCAAAACATTTAAGGGAGAAATGGTGAAAAACCTACATAGCTATAAGGAACACGATCGTCTTTGTCAAGCGATCGGGAGCGCTAAAGCGAAGGTAATTACCTACGGAATGGTTGCGAGCAATCACTTCGCGTTCGCTAGCGATCTGCTAAATAGCGATAACGTATCGGCAAATTTCGATAGCGACCCCGCTAAATGGAACGCTACCCTGTCGTTGGCGGGGGGGGGGGGGGCAATCCCCACTCTGCCGTTAGATCGGTTGGAAGAAGAGTATAAAAAAGCGGATGCGTTAGTAGTGATGACAGGAAGATTGGACGAGGTTGGATTGTATCTGGATAGCAAAAATCTGCGCTATTATTTTGGCGAAATTATACGCGATCTGCCGTCAAACAATATATTGGCTAATATTATCGCGGAGCGAGATAAGATAGCGGATCATCAAGAGGAGATCGCGCGCGTAAAAACGCTACTATCGGATCGCAAATCGCTAGAGATATATGAAACGCTGCTAAAAGCGCGAGCGAGCGAAAGTTTGCGCGAGCGTTTCAGCGCGGCGCGGAGCGTATATGAAAGCGATCAATATTTTCCAAAGGATATTAAGGCGTTTTATCCTAGCGAAAACGAGATATTGATCGACGGCGGAGCGTATAACGGCGATACGGCGCAAGCGTTTATTAAATGGACTAACGGTAATTTTAAGCATATCTACTGCTTCGAGCCTACCGCGGCGAGTTTTAACGAGTTGCGCGAAAATCTTAAAGCCTATCCATATACCGCTTACCAAAAAGGTTTAAGCGACGATAATAAGGCGCTGTCTTTTTTTGTATATGATTCGAGTCCGACCTCAACATCTACGTCGCAGAGTAGCGTCCCGTTTGTTTTCGGCTTAGAAAAAGTAGGCGCAAAAAGAACCGTGACAATCGATGTTTGCGCGATCGATAAAACAATCGACGATCAAGCGACGTTTATTAAAATGGATATAGAGGGTAGCGAGCTTGACGCGCTAAAAGGCGGCGCTAAAACGATTCAAAAATATAACCCCAAGCTGGCTATATGTATTTATCATAAGATCGAGGATTTCTGGGAGATTCCGCTATATATTCATTCGCTTGTTCCCGAATATCAATTTTATATTAGGCATCATACGCTTACGACTAAATTTTATGAAACGGTATTATACGCCGTTTGCGGCAAATCCGATTAAAGCGTAAGGAGTAATCGATTGGCGATCGCGGCGGACTATATAATCGACTATCTGATCGCGCGCGGCGTTAAAAGAGCCTACGGCTACCCGGGATCGCTCGCGGGGTTTATTATGGACGCGCTTCGCAAGCGATCGGATAAGATCGAAAACCATCTTTTATACGGCGAGCAGGCGTGCGGTTTTGCCGCGATCGGCGATTCGCTTGTCGGCGGCGAGGCGGTTTTGTGCTGGGCTACTTCGGGACCTGGCGCCAGCAATCTCGTTACGCCGATCGCCGACGCTTGGCTCGATAGCGTCCCAGTGATTTTTTTAACCGCCAACGTTCACACCGCCGATTCGCGCGAAAAATTAGGATGCGAAGCGCTAAGGCAAAATGGCAATCAGGAGCTTGATATTGTCTCGATCGCGCGATCTATTACGAAATTCGCGGCGAGAATCGACGATTTAGCCAAACTCAAAGAGACGTTAGATTGCGCGTGGGAGGCGGCAAACGGCGGGCGAAAGGGACCGGTTCTCATCGATCTGCCAATCGATATTTCGCGAGGCGAGGTCGGCGAGTTTAGCGCGGCGTTCGCTCCGAGCGGCGCGAAGACAAACGATACGCTTAGCGCGATCGAGCGGGAGATTATCGCCGCCGACAATCCGCTGATCGTCGCGGGCGGCGGCGTTCGATCGGCAAAAGTCGAAAGCTCTTTTCTCGAATGGCTCGCCGCGCTCTCAAAGCGAAAACCAACCGTCAAAACCGCCCTAACCTTTAGGGCAAAAGACCTGCTCGCCGCGGACGATCCGCTTAACGTCGGCGTTATCGGCGTCTGGGGAAATGAAAGCGCCAACGAAGCGCTAAAAAGCGCGGACCTAGTCGTCGCGCT
The DNA here is from genome assembly GCA_031258155.1 of Helicobacteraceae bacterium. Classification (NCBI taxonomy): domain Bacteria; kingdom Pseudomonadati; phylum Campylobacterota; class Epsilonproteobacteria; order Campylobacterales; family Helicobacteraceae; species Helicobacteraceae bacterium. Next base: position 8,498 of record JAIRNH010000022.1, read on the forward strand.
TGGCAGCCGCTTGGCAAACAGGCAGCTTGCCGCGATAGGGGGTAAACTCGCATGCAAAGTTATCCGCGCGGATATAGACGCGGCGGAGTTTTCTCGGAGCGTAACTAGCGCGGAGTCGATCGACGTAAGCGCCGATCTAAGCGATCTTTTCAAGAGCGCCGTCGCCAAAGAGCCAAAGCGCGTTTTTGTTTCGGACGTGGGTCAAAATATGTGGCGCGTGGGACGAGAGTTGGCGGCTAAAAGCGGCGATCGGATACTTTTTAGCGCGGGGTTAGGCGCGATGGGCTTTAGTCTTTGCGCCGCGATTGGCGCCAGTTACGCCGCGCCGAACGCCGAGATTATCGCCTTTTGCGGCGACGGCGGTTTGCAGATGAGCGTAGAGGAGCTACACTATATCGCTCAACACCGAGTCGCGATCGCCTTGATCGTATTAAACAACGGCGCGCTGGGGCTAATTCGCGCCTTTCAAGAGCGCAATTTTAATTCGGACTTTTTCGCCACGACCGCCGAAACGGGCTACTCGTCGCCTAATTGGCGCTCTTTAGCAAAGGCTTACGGCATAGATTATAACGCGCTTGATCTGCGTAGCAAAACGATAGATGCAAGGATTGATATACTTGAGCCTATTATCAAGCTGACAAAGAATATTTGTCTTCC
>JAIRNH010000023.1 GCA_031258155.1 Helicobacteraceae bacterium
GTTTTATCGGCGTTTGTTAGGAATTTGGCGATTATTTTACTGAAACTATGTCGTAATTTCTATTGTTTCGCGTTTTGTTGCTTACAAACACTTATGAGCAGAACGATAAAATTCTTGCCGTCGCGCTCCTTGCGAGCGCGTGGATTGAAACATTGTTTTGTCTCCTTTTTGCCACTTGCTTCGATGTCGCGCTCCTTGCGAGCGCGTGGATTGAAACTTAACTCTTTATACTTACGCATAGGCGCTCGCTCGTCGCGCTCCTTGCGAGCGCGTGGATTGAAACCCTTGCTGGGTCAATATTGAAACGTGGGAAATGTGTCGCGCTCTTTGCGAGCGCGTGGATTGAAATAGCGATACTTTCGCCCCTCTCCTCGCGGCGCTGATGTAGGAGGCGGTTTCGTCGTTTTTTTGAAGTTGTTTCCGTATAGTCTCCGTCAATGTTTGGCGAACGACCAAGATTTTGTATCGCCAAGCATAATTTACGGCAAAGAGGGTTTCGCGAGCGACAATCCTGTTTCCGAAGTTTCAACGGATAAGCCGAGCAAGACGTTTATCGTCAATCAAGCTAAGAAAGCTATAAACTTTCAGTTTAAGGTCATAATCGCCTTCGTAGCCGACGCGGTATCGGGCGTAATTTTTGCCGCGATTGGCCTGGCTCTGGCGGGTATCTACAACGTCGTATTCTGCGTTATTGCCATAATCGCCGTAAAAAAACGGAAGGAATATCGCTCATCTTTCTTTGCGTTTGCCGTTAAAATAACGCTTCCGCCACCCAAACGGCATACCGCGCGGCGTTCCTATCTAAAAAATCCAATACATAGTCTTGTCCGCCGTCGGATATAATAGCGTCAAAAAAATGGACGATTAAAATGGTGGAAAGATACGCCGCGGACGAGATGAAACGGCTTTGGAGCGCGGAGGCGAAATACGCCGCGTGGCTGGAAGCGGAAAAGGCGGGCGTTCGCGCTTGGAATAAACTAGGGCTGATTAGCGACGGCGATTGCGAAAAGATATGCGCCAACGCGAAGTTTAACGTAGCGCGTATCGACGAGATCGAAAAGACGACCAAACACGACGTGATCGCCTTTTTGACAAGCATTTCGGAGAGTCTGGGCGAGGAAAGTCGTTTTGTGCATTACGCGATGACCAGCTCCGATACGATCGACACGGCTAACGCATTGCTTATGCGCGATTCGCTTAAAATCGTTATCAAGGACGCGGAGGCTTTGGCGAAGGCGATCAAAACGCGCGCGATCGAACATAAATCGACGCTAACGATCGGGCGAAGCCACGGCGTTCACGGCGAACCGATCGCATTCGGATTGACGCTCGCGATCTGGTATGAGGAGTTGCGCCGCCATATTGAAAATCTAAGGCAAACGCTGAAAGTGGTCGCCGTCGGCAAGTTCAGCGGCGCGATGGGGAGCTTCGCGCACGCGCCAATCGAGTTTGAAGAGCTTGCGTGCGGATTTTTGGACCTCGAATGCGCGCGCGTTTCTAACCAGATCATTCAGCGCGATCGCTACGCGCGTCTTGCCTGCGCGCTCGCTTTGCTCGCAAGCTCGATCGAAAAATTCGCTCTTCAAGTTCGCCATTGGCAGCGCACGGAGGTGTATGAAGCAGAAGAGTATTTCAGCGAAGGGCAGAAAGGCAGCAGCGCCATGCCACACAAGCGTAATCCCGTGTTAAGCGAAAACGTCTGCGGTTTAGCGCGCATCGTCCGCTCGTTCGCGATCCCCGCTATGGAGAGCGTGGCGTTGTGGCACGAGCGGGATATTTCGCACAGCTCCGCCGAGCGCTTTTGGCTTGCCGATAGCTTTATCACGATCGACTTTATGTTGCGGCGTTTCACGGGCGTTATCTCGAAATTGCTGATCTATCCGCAAAATATGATGAAAAACCTAGAACTTACGGGCGGGCTGGCGTTTAGTCAGCGCGTATTGCTTGAATTGCCCAAAGCGGGGCTTTCGCGCGAGGCGGCTTACGCGATCGCGCAACGAAACGCGATGAAAGTTTGGAAAGCGTTGCAAGAAGGAAAAGCGGCTAAGAACGAGCGCGGCGAATCGCTGTATCTACAATATCTGCTGCAAGAGGGCGAACTTGTTTCGGCGATCGGCGAGGCGAAAATACGCGAATGTTTTGATTACGGCTACTATTTGCGCAATATCGACGCTATTTTTAAGCGGGTCTTTGAATAGCCAAAAGACTATGTCGAACTTCGCGCTTTGATTACCGCGGTTATTGTCGCGATTAGAGCGCGTCTTGAAACCGCGCGATTCTCGCGTCGCCTCCCTCTAAAGTCGCGCCATAAAACTCTCGCTGTCGAGCTTGCCGCTTCCGTCCCCTACAGGCGCGCGGGGCGAGACGGCGTAAATGAAACGCGCTTCCTTTGGGGAATAACCCAAGCGTGCAAACCAACGCGATAAATTGGATTAGCGCCGCTTAGAAACGATAAAAACGCTTAAGAAGGGCTAGTTTAATGGATTTAACTTGTAGCGCCTAGTGTATGGCAAAACAAGCGCTACAATTAAGAACCGACGTCAAGCGCCGTCGGTATGCCATATTGTTCTTCGGTATGAGGATTGAAACATTTTTTCTGTAAAACAAGAACGCTTCTCGTTTTTGTTGCAGGGCGGCTAATAGGGGCGGAGATTACGCTCTTAAGCCGCCGGTTCAATAGTTTTTGCCATCAATATAGAAGAAAAGTAGTTTTGCAAATTTAGCTTTATGCCTGTATAATTCATTTTATCTGTAATAAAGTTTAGGAGAGCCATGTGGATTACATAGCCCATGTTAAGCGGTTGGAAAATGACGAATGGGACGAGCCGCAGTTGTTGAGCGAACACCTACAAAAGACGGCGGAGCTAGCCGCAAAGTTCGCCGAAGATTTTGATTCTTCCGAATGGGCTTACGCGCTTGGTATGATGCACGACGCAGGAAAGGGCGCGCCCGAATGGCAAAACTACCTTAGGTCTAAAAGCGGCTATGACGAGGAGGCTTCTTCTGAAGCCATTCTTGGCAAGGTTAAACACTCCGGAGCGGGCGCAAAGCTTGCCGAAGAGCTTTTCGGCGTGTTGCCAGGTAGGTTTTTATCTTACGCTATTGCGGGTCATCATACGGGTTTGCCCGATTTTGGCGGCTCGCAAAGCTCGTTGGCGTTTCAGCTACAACATACAGATACAGAAAAAATAGCGAGCGAATTTAAGAACGCGGCGCCTTCTATGCGTTCCGTAAAACCGCCGTGGCGTTTTGCTTTGAAAGGACTCGATCTCTCCCTGTGGATTCGTATGCTGTTTTCTTGTCTGATCGACGCGGATCGCTTAAATACGGAAGAGTATATGAATCCGGATAAAAGCGCGATACGCAACAAATACCTTCCAATAACCGAATTGATAAGCAAGTTTGATATTTATATGGACGCAAAAACGAAAAAAGAGAGCGTATGCTCGAGCGATCGCGTCTATCAGGCAAGACAACAAGTTTTATCGGATTGTTTAGCGGCGGCGGATATGCAACCAGGTTTCTTTTCGCTAACCGTCCCAACGGGCGGCGGCAAAACGCTTTCTAGTATGGCGTTCGCGTTGCGCCACGCGAATAAATTCGGTAAAAAGCGAATCATTTACGTTATTCCCTATACGAGCATTATCGAGCAAAACGCCAAAGTATTCCGCGATATTTTCGGTCCAGACGAGATCGTAGAACACCACGCAAATCTTGATGACGAAGATTCGTCCGTTAAATCTAGACTCGCGACCGAGAATTGGGACGCGCCAATAATCGTCACGACCAACGTTCAGTTTTTTGAATCTCTCTTTGCGTCCAAAACAAGCCGTTGTCGAAAACTGCATAATATTGCCAATAGCGTAGTGATTCTCGACGAGGCGCAGTTAGTTCCGTCAGAGTTTTTGGAACCGATTCTAGCGACAATGCAACTACTAGTAGAGCGCTATAAGGTTACTTTTGTGATCTGCACCGCCACTCAACCGGCGTTTGAGCGCCGCGACGATTTTCCCGAATTTCCCGGTTTGCAGAAAGGTTCGATCAGAGAGATAATACAAGACGCGCCAAGTCTATACAAAAATTTAGAGCGGGTTAAGGTAGAGATTAGAGACGATTCCACAAACGACTGGAATGATCTCGCCGCCGAATTAGCGCTTTACGATCAGGTTTTATGTATAGTTTCCGATCGTAAAAGTTGCCGCGAATTACACGCGGCTATGCCTGCGGGAACTTATCATCTATCCGCGCTTATGTGCGCCGAACACCGAAGCCGTATAATCGCCGAGATTAAAGAAAAGTTAGCTAAACGAGAGACAATAAGAGTTATAAGCACTCAACTTATCGAGGCGGGCGTCGATATAGACTTTACTACGGTGTATCGCGCCAAAGCGGGTCTTGATTCCATAGCGCAAGCCGCGGGACGGTGTAATCGAGAAGGAAAACTTAACGAAGAGGGCAAGTTGGGAAAGGTGGTGATTTTTAACGGCGTTCGAAAAGCTCCCGCAGGCATACTTAGAAAAGCGAGCGAGAGCGCCGAATCAGTTATGACAGGCAAAACCGATCCGATCGATCAGAGCCTTTTTGCCGCTTATTTTGCCAATCTGTATTGGAAAATAAACTCGTTAGACAAAAATGACATTATGAAACTACTAAAACCAGACGATAAATGCGAGATACAGTTTAGAAGCGCCGCCGAAGCGTTTAAGATAATCGACGACGCGAAACATAAAACAATACTGGTTCGTTACGGAGAAGGAGGCGAACTGATCGACTCGTTAAAGAGGGCAAAGGTATCGGATAAAGGTTTTGAGATAAAGACGCTACGCAAATTGCAACGATACGCTATTACGATCTACAATAATCAATTCGCCGCGTTAGAAGTTCAAGGCTCTTTGGAAGAGGTTATTCCGGGCGTTTTCGCTCTAAATAACGACGTCAAATACGATAAGAACGTAGGCTTGCTTATCGACGAAGCGTCCAACGATCCGTCTGATTATATGGTAGGGAGTTAGAATGAACAATTGGCGCATCGAGGTATGGGGCGATTACGCTTGTTTTACCAGACCGGAGATGAAGGTTGAACGGGTAAGTTACGACGTTATGACTCCTTCCGCCGCCAGAGCGATCTTTGACGCGATTTTGTGGAAGCCGGCGATTAGTTGGCAAATTACGAAAATTGAGGTGTTAAATCCTATACAATGGGTAAGCGCGCGTCGTAACGAGGTGGGGAAAATCGCAACCGCTCCGACGGGCATTTTTATTGAAGATCATCGACAGCAGAGAGCGGGACTTTTTCTTAAAGACGTTCGATACCGCATTCACGGGCGATTTGACTTTATTCCGCCGGAAAAACGCAAACAAACGCAAACAAAAACAGAGGCGGATAACGCCGACGAAAGCGAGGCAAAATACGCCGCGATGTTTGAACGGCGGGCAAGAAAAGGGCAATGTTTTCACCGACCGTATTTAGGATGCAGAGAGTTTGCCTGCTATTTTCGTTTGGTTGAAGGAGACGTCGCGCCGATAACGGAAACGATAAATCCCGATCGCGATTTAGGTTGGATGCTATACGATATGAATTATGCCAACCCGTCCAACCCAACGCCGGAATTTTTTCACGCGCGTCTTAAAAATAACGCGATTAATACGGATAGGCAAACGCTGGAGATAAAATCATGATATTGCAGGCGCTGAAAGAGTATTACGACAGAAAAGCCGCCGATCCCGACGGCAAAGTCGCCCCCGAAGGTTGGGAGTGGAAGGAGATTCCTTTTATCGTTGTGCTTAACGATAACGGTTCTCTTGTGCAGATTGAAGATACGAAAGAGGGCGACGGGGCAAAAAAGCGCGGCAAAGTTTTTTTGGTTCCGCAAGGCGTTAAAAAAACTTCTGGACCCAAAGCAAATTTGCTTTGGGATACGGCTAATTACGCGCTAGGCATTCCCAAAGCGGAACAATCCGAAGACGAAGCCCGTAAGCAAAAAAATGATTTTTTTATTAAAAAAATAATAGAAAGAATTCCCGATTCGGCAAAAAAATCGGCTTTGCTTAAGTTTTTGTCGGAATGCGGACTTGACGCTTTGAAACAAACGCCGCAATATGCGGATATAGCGAAGAGTAACCCAAACGTTAGTTTTCGTTTTAACGGCGAGCTTCAACTATACTGCCGAAGCGACGAGGTAATAAGGGCGTTATCGACGCAAGCCGATACGACGGACGCTAACGGATTATGCCTCGTAACGGGCAAACAAGACCAAATCAGCGCGCTACATACCGCTATTAAGGGCGTATGGGGCGCTCAAACTTCCGGATCGAACATTGTTTCGTTTAATCTTGACGCTTTCTGTTCGTATGGCAAAAAGCAAGGGTTTAACGCTCCAATCGGCAAGAAAGCTATGTTTGCCTACACGACGGGGCTTAATATGCTTTTGGATCGCGATTCCAAGCAGCGAATGCAGATCGCGGACGCCTCAACGGTGTTCTGGTCGGATAGAAAAACTCGTTTTGAAGAAAACTTGTCATACTATTTTGCCGAGCCGCCAAAGGATGATCCAGACGCTGGAACGCGCCGTATCGCGGAACTGTTTAGCTCCGTAAATAACGGAGCGTATGTGGAAGATACGGGCGACGAGCGATTTTTCATGCTTGGTCTCTCTCCAAACGCCGCTCGTATTTCAGTGCGTTTTTGGAGACAAGGGACTGTGGCTCAGTTCGCGACAAATATCAAAAAACATTTTGAGGATTTAGAGATTGTAAAACCGGAAAGCGAACCTAAATACTACTCTTTATGGCGGCTTCTAGTAAATATAGCAATTCAGGATAAAAGCCAAAATATACCCCCTAATATCGCGGGGGATTTTATGTGTTCTATCCTAGACGGCAAACCATATCCAGCGTCGCTATTGCAAGCCGCGTTGCGTCGCGTAAAAAGCGACGCGGATTACCGCGTCAAGCCGGTTCGCGCCGCTTTGATTAAAGCGTGCTTAAATAGGGCAAATCACAACACAAAGGAGGTTTTAAAGGTGGCTCTCGATCCAAACCAGCAGTCAATCGGCTATCAATTAGGTCGCCTCTTTGCGACGCTAGATAAAATACAAGAGGAGGCGATGCGAGACATTAACTCAACTATCCGAGATCGCTATTATGGCGCCGCTTGCGGTTCGCCATCGTTGGTGTTCCCAACCCTAATGAGGTTAAAAAACCATCATCTATCAAAGATGGACAACAAGGGAAGAGCGGTTAATTTAGAGCGTCTCATAGGCGAGATAGCGGGGCATTTTTTCGCTTTTCCGTCTAGGCTAACCTTAGACGAGCAGGGAAGATTCGCTATTGGATATTACCACCAACGGCAAGATTTCTTTAAGCCAAAAAACGAAGAAAACAACAAAAGGAGCGATTCATGAATTTGCAAAAACGTTACGATTTTGTCTATCTTTTCGACGTAAAAGACGGCAACCCAAACGGCGATCCCGACGCTGGCAATTTGCCTCGCATAGATGCGGAGACAGGTAACGGTTTAGTTACCGACGTATGCTTAAAACGCAAAGTGCGCAACTATGTCGAGCTTACTAGAACAGAACCGCAAAAGGGCTTTGATATATATGTTAAAGAAAAAGCGATCTTAAACGATCAAAACGAACGGGCGTATAAAGCTCTAGGCGTTGATTTAAGCGCCGATAGCGGCAAGCGAAAGGGCGGCGATAAAACCGAAGAGGCGAAAAAATGGATGTGTCAGAATTTTTACGACGTAAGAACTTTTGGCGCGGTAATGTCAACGGGAATAAATTGCGGACAGGTTCGAGGACCGGCGCAATTAACTTTCGCGCGTTCCGTAGAACCCGTCGTCGCATCCGAACACAGCATTACTCGTATGGCGGTGGCGACTAAAGAAGAGGCGGAAAAACAGAGCGGCGATAATCGAACTATGGGACGCAAACACACAATACCGTATGGTTTATATCGCGCGCATGGTTTTATATCCGCGCCGTTGGCAAATCAAACCGGCTTTTCGCAAGAGGACTTAGAGCTTTTTTGGGAGGCTTTACAGTATATGTTTGATCATGACCGATCGGCGGCTCGCGGACTTATGTGCGCTCGCCGCTTAATTATTTTTGAGCATAGCTCTATTATGGGCGATAAATCCGCTCACGATCTATTTAATAGAGTAACGATCACGCGCAAAAATAGCGACGATAGACCCGCGCGCGATTTTACCGATTACGCGGTATATTTGGATAAATCGGAGTTAAACGAGTTTAAGAGCGTCGTTCAAGCCTAATGCGCGAAAGCGAAGCCGATCCAATTTTGATCTCCGCTTTGCAACACGCAATGTTTTGCGAACGTCAATACGCCCTCATCCACCTAGAACAGATATGGGAGGAGAACCGCTTTACGGCGGAGGGCAGAGTATTGCACGAGCGAGTTCATACCGAACATAAAGAATCGCGTCGGTTGTTCAGACAGGAATACGATATGTCGGCGCGTTCGCCAAAATTAGGATTGGTAGGCAAATGCGATCTTGTCGAAATATGGCTGGATCCCAAAACCAAACAACCAGTCCGCGTCAATCCCGTAGAGTTCAAGCGCGGACGCAAGAAAGCAAACGACGTCGATCGCGTTCAGCTTTGCGCTCAAGCGCTTTGCCTTGAAGAGACGTTCAATCTGCCAATCGACGCGGGCGAGTTCTACTATCTTCAAGAACGCCGACGAGTAGGCGCGAATATAGACGATAGCCTTCGCGCGAGAACAATCGCTCTGATCGATAAAATCAGGGCGATTAACATTTCGCGAAAAACCCCGATCGCCATATACGACAAGAAAAAATGCGATCGCTGTTCGTTAATTGATTTTTGCATGCCTAAATACGCGGCAAAATCGGTCAATCGTTATATGCGCTATCAGACGGCAAAAACCCTAGAATCTTAACGTGCGCAAACTATTAAACACGCTCTATGTAAGCTCTCAAGGAGCTTATCTTCGCAAGGAGGGCGAAACCGTAGTCGTAGAGGTCGGCGGGGAAAAGAAACTGCAACTGCCTATTCATACGATAAGCTCGATCGTCTGTTTTGGAAACGTTATGTGTTCGCCGTTTCTTATGGGTTTTTGCGCGGAACGAAGCGTCGCTATATCTTTTTTGAGCGAACGAGGCGCTTTCCTAGCCTCCGCGCGCGGCGCGGTAAGCGGCAACGTTTTGCTTCGCCGCGAACACTATCGCAAAGCGGACGATGCGGACTCGTCGCTAAGCATAGCGATAAACATAGTAAAAGCTAAACTCTCTAATTCGCTCGCCGTTATCCACAGGGCTATTCGCGATCACGGCGCTAAAATTAACGTAAATCTATTGAAAGACGCGGCAAACAAGATTAAACGGCTTATCAAGACCCTCTCGGACGCGAAAGATTTAGACGAAGTAAGAGGATACGAAGGCGAAGGCTCCTATGAATACTTCGCCGTATTCGATCAACTGATATTGGAACAGAAAGAGGATTTCGTTTTTAACGGGCGCAATCGCCGTCCGCCGCTAGATAACGTAAACGCGACGCTGTCTTTCGCATATGTGATTTTATCCCACGATCTGCGATCGGCACTTGAAAGCGTCGGTCTTGATCCGCAGGTTGGTTTTCTCCATCGCGATCGATCGGGCAGACATTCGCTTGCCTTAGATATGATGGAGGAGTTTAGATCGGTAATAGCCGATCGCTTGGTTCTCTCTTTGATTAACAGACGACAGATCGCTAAAAAAGAATTCGCTAAAAGCGCGAGCGGCGCGGTTACCATAAGCGATAGCGGTCGTAAAACGATTCTGACCGAATATCAAAACCGCAAACAAGAGGAGATATTTCACCCGTATATAGATGAAAAGGTAAAGATCGGACAACTCTTTTTCATTCAGGCGAATCTGCTTGCGCGTCATATCAGAGGCGATATAGACGGCTATCCGCCGTTTTTCTGGAGATAGATATGACGGTGTTGATCACATACGACGTCGCCATATCGACGGAGGGCGGCGCAAAACGGCTTCGCAGAATCTCCAAAGCCTGCGCTAATTACGGGCAAAGAGTTCAGTTTTCCGTATTCGAGTGCGCGCTTGAACCCGCTCAGTGGGTCAAACTAAAGAGCGCGCTGGAAAAAATTATCGATCATAAAAGCGATAGCCTGCGTTACTACTATCTCGGAGCTAACTGCAAAAACCGAATCGAGCATATAGGCGCTAAACCATCGATTGATATTGACGCGCCGCTTATTATCTAAATATACTAAGAGTCGTTTAATCTTTTTGCGATCGCGTTGTTTAAGGTTTGTTGAGGAAGGAGACAAGTTATGTATGTTTGCGGCTTTATTGATCTTGACTTGCATTTGGTTCAAGACGCGTTTGAAGAGGCGCGACGAATCTGCTTTATTTTACCGTTCAAAAAACGAGTTTCAACACGATCTTCCAAACCGCGATCGGCGCTAACTTTTTGCGCGCTATAAAACCCTAAGCGAGGGCGTATTCCGAAGCAAGGAAGTTGATCGCGAAAAACCGCTAAAGGTTTTAAATTTTCCTCCAACGCCGGTCGGCAACTCCTCAAAACGGATAAGAAACGGGAGCTTGGTCGGTTAACTTTAAGCGTCCGCGCCAAACGTTTATTTGATTTTTAGCCAGAGCTTTATATTATCGCCGATTGTATCGCCGCGCAAAAGCTCTAGGTCGCGATCAAAAGCTATCGATAGATTGCCGCCGCTTAGCGCCAAACTCTCATAGCACAGCAGCCAGTCGATTCGATCGGCTAGATAGTTCAGCAATCCGCCGCCGCCCTCGACCAAAACCAGCCCGCGATCAAGGTTTATTTCGCGCGCGATTGACACGCTCCGATCGGGGACGCTAAAAATCGGGACGGTTTTGTCAAAATCGTCGCGCCGCGAAACAATTAGAACGTTTGGCGCTTTCGCGTTGGCGCGTCTAGCGTCAAGAACGGGGCGGTCGGCGCGGACGGTAGCGCCGCCGATCGCGAGCAAATCGCATACGCCTCGTATCGCGTGCGTCTCTCTAAGGGCGGGATCGGAGCTGATTTTTCCGTCGTTGATCGAGCCGTTTAGCCGTTGCGCCCACTTGAATAGGATAAAGGCGCGGCGAAGCCAAATTTTAAACGGTTCCAGGAGCGCCTCGCACTCTTTTTCGCGCGCGCCGCGAACGACGGTTACGCCGCGCTCAAGCAGATACGCGCCGCCGCCCGCCATTTTTGGATTGGGATCGTCGCAACCGATCACCGCCTTTTTTACGCCCAGATCGGCAATTAGCGGCGCGCACGCGGGGGTTTTGCCCGATCGAGCGCACGGCTCAAGCGTAACGAAAAGCGTCGTGTCGCTAAAAAGCCCGTCGTGATTTTTACGCAAAAAATCGCAGATTGCCTCGCTTGTTTTTAGCGCGCGCAACTTAGCGATTTTTGATTCGTCCCGGCACAGTTCGCAAAAGCCGTCGAAAAAGGCGTTTACCTCCGCGTGCGGTTCGCCCGCCTTTTTGTGCGCGGCGACGGCGATCAGCCGATCAAAGCGATCCAAAAGCGCCGCGCCTACGGGCGGATTAGGATAGGTTAATATTTGATATTTCCACGCTTCGTTTAACGCGAGGCGCATATAAAACTCGTCTAGCACGATAAACCTTTCAACGATGTTTGGCGATTACGCCGCCGCGCCTTTGAACGCGATTTTGCCCAAAACTCCCGCCGTCAAAAGCGCGCGAAGCAAGCCTTTGCAATAGAAAACGCGCCTAGCGGCGACGTGGCGTTCCGACGTTATACTAGCGCCGTTTGACTTTGCGCGCTCAACTTGATTTTCTACGCGATCGCATTTTGCCGCTTTTGCCCGAAATCGCGTAAAACGCGAGTTAAGGGCGAAACGGGTAAAAAACGATATGAGTTTATCTGTCGACTACCTACTCCTAACGCTCGCCATAATTGGCGCGCTTAATCTGATCGCCGCGATCGCGCTGATAACGCGCAAAAATATCGCGGTCGATCCAACGATCTTAGCGCAGTTAAACAGGCTTGAAAGCGCGCAAACGCTGGAGGCGAGAGCCGCTAGAGCGGAACAGACCGAAAACCTAGATCGCTTCGCCGAGCGTATCGCCAAAACAATCAACGCGCTAGGCGAGTTTCAGAAGGAGCGCTTCGATTCGTTTGCCGCCGCGCAAGATAATTTGCGTAAAATCAGCGAGGAAAACCTGAAAGATATTCGCGCCGCCATAGAAAAACAGCTAACCAATCTGCGCGAGGAAAACGCCAAAAAACTAGACGAAATGCGAAAGATCGTCGATGAGAAGTTGCAAGAGTCGATCGGAAAGCGCTTTAGCGAGTCTTTCAATCTGATCAGCGAACGGCTTGAGAAGGTGCATTTGGGGCTTGGCGAAATGCAGAAGCTGGCGCAGGACGTAGGCGGGCTGAAAAACGCGCTGACAAACGTAAAAACGCGCGGAACGTTTGGCGAGGCGCAATTAAGCGCGATCTTAGATCAGATATTCTCGAAAGAGCAGTATTACGAGCAGTATGCGATCAAAAGCGGCGAACGGGTCGATTTCGCGATCAAACTGCCCGCTAAGAGCGAAAACGATATGAACGTCTTACTGCCGATCGATTCAAAGTTTCCGATCGAGGATTATCAGCGGCTAACGGACGCCTTTGAGCAAAACGTGGACAAAGAGACGATCGACGGTTT
>JAIRNH010000024.1 GCA_031258155.1 Helicobacteraceae bacterium
CAAGTAAACGTAAAAGCCGCCGAAAGCGGAATAAGAGACGTAGATTTTGGATCGGAAAGCTCTAACTTCAGCAAACAGAGCATTCTAATTCAAAGCGGAAGCTACGCGTTAAGCCAAGCTAACGCCGTTCAACAAAACGTCCTAAGACTACTCCAGTAGTCCGTTAACGGCGCTAGGCGATACTAGCGCCGTTAAATCCTCCGTTTTGATAGATAAAATAATCGCGTTCGCCAATCTTTCCGTCGCTTAGACGACAAATTATAAAATACGCTTTACGGTATATGGCGACGGCTTTGTCCCCCAAGCAAATTGAACGAAAAGAGTAAAACTTGTGAACAAACTATATGATTTAGCGGTGATCGGCGGCGGTCCGGCTGGGATTGCGAGCGCCGTCGAGGCGAACGTTCTGGGAATAAAAAACATCGTGTTGTTTGAAAAAGGCGCAAACCACTCCACCACGATCCGCGCTTTCTACAAAGACAATAAGCGCGTCGATAAGGATTGGAAGGGGCAAAAGGTGATTTTAGAGGGCAACGTGCATTTTATGGACGGCACGAAAGAAAGCACGCTGGAGCTTTTCGACGCGCTGATCGTCGCGCATAGAATCGACGCCCGCTTTAATACGGAAATATCCGCCGTTATACCGAACGAGCCGTTTGAGATTCGCACGGCGGCAAACGAGGTTTTCAAGGCGCGCAACGCGATTATCGCGATCGGGTATATGAGCAGACCCAACAAGCCCGATTACGCGCTGCCCGCCGCGCTTAAAGAGAGAATACATTTCAATTTGGACGCTTTTAGCTCCGACGAAACGGTTCTGGTGGTGGGCGGCGGCAACAGCGCCGCGGAATACGCCCACTATTTGAGCGACCAAAACGCGGTTACGCTGACATACCGTCGCGATAGATTCACGCGGCTTAACCCGATCAACGAAGGCATTATTACGCATCGCGCCAATATTGGTCAGATTCGCTTAAAACTAGGCGTGGATATTGTCGGCGTCGTTGACGAGGGCGGAAAGCCGCGCGTCAATTACTCGAATAACGAGAGCGAAATATACGATCGGATCGTCTATGCGTTGGGCGGTATGTTGCCGCTGGATTTTCTAAAAAACTGCAAGATCGAGGTTGATAAAAACGGCATCGCGAAATACGACGAGTTCTACCAGACGACTATGCCTAGATTATACGTCGCCGGGGATATTATCGCCAAGATTGGAGGCTCTATCTCCGCGTCGCTAAATCACGCCTATAAAATAGTCAATCATATCAAAGAGCGCGAGGCATGACGGCGCCGCGCTCTTCGCTTAGACCAAATACGCGATCAGAGATCGAAGCGTTTGGCGGCGCGGATATTATCGCGGGTATTCCGAGCTTTAGTTGCGAGCGAACAATCGAATACACCCTTTCTTGCGTCGCGCGCGGACTCGAGAAATACTACGCCGACAAAAAAGCGCTTATATTGGTCAGCGACGGCGGCAGCACGGACGATACGCGAGAGATCGCGCTAAGCGCCGAAACGGGCGAAATAGCGAAGATTGTCGCTATTTATCGCGGCGTGGCGGGAAAAGGCTCGGCGTTCAAACAGATATTAGAAGCCGCCGATCTGCTAAACGCCAAAGCGATCGCTATCTTTGAAAGCGATCACAAGTCGATCGCGCCCGAATGGACGCGCAACATTATAAATCCCGTTATCAACGACGGTTACGATTTCGTGGCGCCCGCGTATAAACGCTATAAGTTCGACGCGACTATTACCGGAACTATCGCCTATAATCTCACCCGCTCGATTTACGGGGCGAATATACGGCAGCCAATCGGGGGCGATTGGGGGCTAAGCCTGCCTTTCGCGCGGTTTTTGTTGTCGCGGGACGCGTGGGAAAAGGACGCGGCAAAATATGGCGTGGATATTTGGATGACCACCCGCGCTTTGGTCTATAACTTCAAAGTGGCGCAGGCGAGGCTCGGCGTGAAAGAGCGCAGAAACAAAGACCCCAACGATCTAAGCGCGATGTTCTACCAAGTGGTCGGAACGCTTTTTTCGCTTATGACGACGGATTACGAGTATTGGATCAACATCGATAAAACGCGCGATATTGAACTGCTCGGCGAGTATGCGGGGGTGGAACCGTCGCCTTTTTCGGTGGATAAAGAGGCGCTGATCGACTACTTTAAAAACGGATTTGCCACCTTTGGCGCGCTGTGGCGCGAACTGCTAGGCGAAAAGGCGTATTTGGCGCTAGAAAAACTCGCGGCGCGGCGCGAAAACGAGCCTTTCAGGCTGCCGATCGACGTTTGGGTGAAGATCGTCTATCGTTACGCCTACAACTACGGCAGGCAGGAGCGGCAACGAAATAAGCTGTTAAGCACGCTGATTCCGATCTATAACGCCCGCGTCGCCTCGCTGATCGACGCGCTGAGCGACGCGGATATAGACGCAAGCGCCTATTTCGAGGAGCAGGCGCGGGCGTTCGAGGAAGCCAAACCCGATTTGATAGCTATGTGGAACGGTCAAAATAGCGGCGTTTAAGCGCGATCGCGATCAGGCGGCGTAATTTTTCGGTCAATATCCAATAAGCGCTTCTACTTTAAAATACGAGTTCAAAAATTCGCGTCGGCGAATTAACTACACCACACAAGGGGAGAGAAATGAGCAATTTATTTGATCTATCCGGTAAGACGGCTCTGGTTACGGGAGCGTCTTCGGGATTAGGCGTGGAGTTTGCAAAAGCCCTCGCTAGACAGGGGGCGAATATCGCTATCTTGGCAAGAAGGGTAGAAAAACTAGAGGAGGCGAAAAAGATCATAGAAGACTTGGGCGCGCGTTGTTTCGCTATCAAGTGCGACGTGCTGGTGCAGGACGATATTAAAGCCGCCGTCGCCAAAATAAAAGAGCATTACGGTCGCATCGATATTCTGGTAAATAACGCGGGCGCCGCGCGATCAAACCCCGCCGAACTTCAATCCGACGACGATTGGAACGCCGTTATCAACACCAACCTGAACAGCGTCTATTTTGTCGCCAGAGAGACGGGCAAAATTATGATCGAACAAAGATACGGCAAGGTGATCAATCTTGGTTCTATCCATAGCAACGTCGCTATGGCGACCAGCCACCTTAACGCTTATTGCGCGTCGAAAGGAGGCGTTTTGATGCTCACGAAAGCGCTGGCGGTGGAATGGGCAAAATACAACATTACCGTCAACGCTATCGCTCCCGCCTATTTTCCTTCGGAGATGACGGGCGCCGTTATGAGCAATCCGGAATTTGAGAAGATCGTAAAAACTTACTGCCCTATGGGACGAACGGGCAGATCGGGCGAACTAGACGGAGCGGTAGTTTATTTTGCCTCCGACGCTTCAAGTTACGTCACCGGTCAGATTCTGTCTATCGACGGGGGCTGGACGGCTATTTAGCGTTAAGAGGCGCTTTGCGCTTGAACGCGAAAGTTTCCGCGCCCAGATCGGCGCTCTAGCTTCGCGTCGGACGGCGGCGGCTTGCGGCGCAAAACGCCCGCGAACGCCGCCGATAAAAGCGATTTTAGAAAGCTACAAAGCCGCGTTGTGATTGATCGCGTTTAGATTTTTAAGCGCTCTAAATAATGCGAGTAGGAGAATTAAGCGGCGCGGGAGGAACGCGAACGCCGGCTTCTTGCAATCAAGCGCGCCGCGCAACTGTATCGGCTTATAAATCTGGCGCGCCCGAAGGGATTCGAACCCCCAGCCTTCGGCGCCGGAAACCGACGCTCTATCCGTTGAGCTACGGGCGCATAAAAACGCAATTTTAGCGAGGTAATCTTTTGTCGAGCATAACGAAAGAGCGGTTGCAAAGCAAAACGGGCGGCAAATCGTTATCGGTGTAAAATAACCGTTTTTTTTTGGAGGATTGATGGAGTTTTCGCCGATAAGTTTTGAGTGGCAGGCGGTTTTGAACGACGCGCTCGCCGAGCAAACGCTTGAAACGGCGGACGCGACCTTTGTAAATCTCTGGCTCTGGCGCTTCGAGCGAAAAATCGAGCTTGCGAGCGAAGACGATTTTATTTTTATCAAGCAAACCTGTCATACCTGCGACGGCAAAGAGCAGGCGCCCTACTTTCTTTTTCCGATCGGGCGCGGCGATCTGCGAAAAGCGATTGAAGCGTTAAGGCGTTACTGCGCCAAAAATGGGATCGCTATGAAGCTGCGCGCCGTAACAAAAGCGCAAAAAGCCGAGCTTGAGAACGCCTGTCCAAACGCTTTTACCTATGTTTATGATCGCGATCGCAGCGACTATCTTTACGATTGCGCGGCTCTGATTAACTTAAACGGGCGCGACTATCACTCGAAAAAAAACTTTATCAATCGTTTCGCGACCTTTTACGGGATTCGCTACGAGCGCCTGAACGAAAGCAACCTTCAAGAGACGATCGCGTTTATAAACGCGTGGTTTGATCGCGCTCCTTATGCCGCCGAGTTTGAAAAAAAAGGGATTATCTCCCTGCTGGAGGAGTATCGGCGTTTTCCATGCACATACGGCATTTTACGCGCCGAAGGGTGGATCGCGGCTTTTACGATCGGCGAGTCGCTAAACGCGGACGCGGCGGTAATCCACGTGGAAAAAGCCGACGGAACGAACTATCAGGGCAGCTATCAGACCATCAACAAAACGCACCTTGAAAACGAATACGCCGATAAGCGGTTTGTGAACCGCGAGGAGGATTTAGGGCTGGAAGGTCTGCGCAAGGCGAAACTCTCTTATCATCCGATCGCGCTTGTCGATAAGTTTGACGCGGACGCTAAATAAAACCGCCGCTTTTGAAACGCGCGGTTACGTTTGGGCGATAGAGCCGATCAAAAAAAGTGTAAAATAAGAGATTGGCGCGCCTAACGGAACGGATCGACGGGAAAACGAAAGGAATTTTATGAAAGAGGTATTCGAGGGGATAGCCAAAGCGGCGACGCGAATCGCGGACGCTTTAGCGCACGACGATACGAGCTATTCCGACAACAAAAACTCTACGGGCGACGTGCAGCTAAAACTAGACATTAGAAGCGATTATATTGTAGAAGAAGAGTTAAGCCGTATTCCAACCATTCGCGCCCTTGCCAGCGAGGAAAAAGAGCATGTCGAGCCAATCAGATCAGGCGGGCAGTATCTGGTGGGCTACGATCCGCTAGACGGCAGTTCGCTCGCCGACGTGGATCTCTCCTTAGGCTCGATTTTTGGCGTATATGAAAACAGCTTTATGGGAGTCAATTTAGTGGCGGCGGCGTATATCGTATATGGTCCGCGCCTTGAAATGGTAACGGCGTATAAACGCAACGTGGAGTTATGGCGGCAAGATAGCGGCGGCGAGTTCAAGTTTGTTCAGGTTTTGCGGCTTAGAGATCGCGGCAAACTTGTCTCCCCGGGCGGAACGCAACAATTTTGGTATCCGCACCACAAGGAGCTGATCGAATCTCTGTTCGCGGAAGGTTATAGGCTTCGCTATTCGGGAGGTATGGTTCCCGATCTGCATCAGATTTTAATTAAAGGCGGCGGGCTGTTTAGCTATCCGGGGACGACGGACAAAACAAAGGGCAAAATCCGCCTTGTTTTTGAGTCTATGCCGTTTGCCAAAGTCTTTGAAATGGCGGGCGGATTGGCGCTAAACGACAAAGGGGAGCGGCTGCTTTTAAGCGAACCCAACGGACATCACGACACGGCGCCGTGTTTTTTTGGCTCCCGAAACGAAATACAAAAAGCGATGCAAGCGTATGGAAACTAACGCGCAAACGTTTAGCGCGAGCGAAATCCCGTTTGACGAGTTTGAAACGAAACGCGAAGAAAGGCGCGAGGCGTTATATGGTTGCCAACAAGAGCGCGGATTAACAAGCTGTTTTATCTGCGATCGGCTTTTTGATTGCAAAACGCGAAGCGACTACATCGACGCCGTTTACGCCTCGATGAACAAGGGCAAGGCGGGCGGCTTCGAGTTCTAGCCGCTCGCGCCGAACGCGATTTCGCGCGATAGCTTTACGGGCGCGAACGTTTGCCCGATACTCTTTGCGCGGCGTTAGATGTTGGCGTATATCAACACTTTACAGCTATTTTCAATGATTGCGATCTTTTTCGCTAGATCGTTGATCTCCCTCGCGTGCGCGTAAACGCCGTAACTGCGAATAACCAAAACGTCCGAGTCGCGCTCGATCATAGCGCGCGGTATCTCTACGTCGGCGCGCTCGTACCAATCTTCGGATTTTTTGGGGTCGTATATCTTGATATTGGGATAAAGCCGTTTGCCAAAATAATCGCGCGGGACGATATAGTCGTTATCGAGCGAATACGCCGTCGTAAAGGGCGGCATAGCGTATGCGACAAATTTCGCGTCGGGGATATTTTGGTAGATCGAGGAGTGAATCTCGCTGTCTAAGCTAGCCTCTTTCCAGCGGTAATCGCGGCTATGGCGTAAGAGCGTAAAATCCTCCTCGTCCATCGCGTCGAATATCGCCTCTCTTTTGTTGATAATAAACTTGTCCAGCTCTACCCGCGCCGAGATCGAGCCGTGAAATACGCCGAAGATGTTCTGACGAAACAACGAGAGCGAAACGCGGCGCAATTTATATATGACGGACTCTTCCATCTAACTCTCCAATCTTTCAAATCGTTTCAGCGCGTCGTAAGCGTCGGCGCTTCTTCTAAAAGTTCGCAAAATAAAACGCGACGGCTCTAGCGAAGCGTCCGCTTTGGCGCCGCTTACGATCGTTTCGGCTAACGTTAGCGCCGTGTATGGCGCGGTTACGAAACCTCTCGCGCCGTGCGCGCCGAAAAAATACAGGTTAGGATAATACGAAAACGCTTCCGTAGGCGTTCGCCTGCCGCTCGGTATATCGGGAAAATCGCTCAGCGTCTTGTGCGCGTCGGGGAGCAAGCCCGCGATCGGCAGATAATCCGAGCTTGCGGGGCGCATACCGCCTAGTATGTCCAAAATCCGCGCCTCTTGTATTTCGGGGAGCGCTTTCGTCGCCTCGCGCAGGAGAAACTCCGCCGCCGCCTCGTCTATGCGCCATTCGCTCGCGCCGCGTTTGTGCGTCGCGCCGATCGCCGCCGAGCCGTCCGAAAAACTAGCCGAGATCGCAATATCGCCCATATAGTTTAGCGCGATCGGTTTAACGGGTCTGACGCGCAAACGCTCGCCCCATACGCCGCGCGTTTTCAGCCACCAGTCGGGCAAAATCGAAGGATAAGCGCCGGTCGAGACGATAAGAATCGGCGCGCTATGTTCGCCGACAATCCATTCGCCGTTGTTATAGCGGGGGCGATCAGCCTTCAGCCCTTGAAACACAACGCTTTTTTCTAGCAATCTGACGCATAGTTTTACCGCGTCGATCGCGCCCGCGTTAGGGAAAAATACCGCGTTGTCGCGCCGCTCGTATGGAATGTTGGCAAACGCCGCGTCGTCGAAAAGGCGCTCGATCGACTCTAAGGATTTTGGGAAGCGAAGAGCGCCTTTTTTCACAAGCAGATCGCCCGCGATCCTTTCGTAAAACGCGAGCGAAAAATCGAGCGCCCTATTTACGAAATCCACAAGAAAACCTCTGCCCGCCATCGGCGAAAGAAAAGCGCCAGCCGCGCCGCTTGCGCCGCGGGCAATTTCGCCCGCCTCTATCGCGCCTACTTTCACGCCGCGATCGGTAAGCGCGTAGGCGATCGACGATCCCGCGATTCCGGCTCCTATAACGAGCGCGTCAAATTTCGCCAATTACCGCTCCGTTTTCGTCGATCGAGTAGCGATCTATTATCGCCCAACCGCTAAGATCGCGATTAGTTTTAATAAACACTCTCGTAAAAAACTGATCCAATCCAGAGTTATTTTTTTCGATCAAAACCGATAGCGGCGCTCTGTTTCGCGCGTAAAAATCGCGCCGTTTTCGCGCGATAATCTCGGCGATTTGCTTTCGCCTTTGATCGACAAGGGCGCCGCTAACGGTATTTTTCATTTTCGCCGCCGCCGTTCCTTCGCGCGGGCTAAAGGGAAAAATATGAATATGCGTTAGCGGCAACAGATTAAGATTGCCGATCGCCTCGTTAAAAATCTCGTCGCTTTCGTTTGGAAATCCGACGATAAAATCAGAGCCGATCGCGTAGCCTAGATTAGCGATTTTTTCAAGCAAAATCCGATCGCTTTCAACGCGGTTTCTGCGGTTCATAGCTATTAACGCGCGATCGCTGGTATGTTGCAGAGCTATATGCAGATGTTTAGCCATAAACGGCGCGGCGCATATATCTAGCAGCCGCTCGTCGATCTGAATCGGTTCTATGCTGCCTAAACGCACGCGGCGAACGCCCGCTATGTTGCCTATTTTTTCTATTAGATCGGCGATATTTTCGCCGCGATCGCGCCCGTAGCCGCCCGTATTTGTGCCGGTTAAAACAAACTCCTCAAAACCGCCGCCGACAAGCCTTTTTACCTGCTCTAAAATTACCGCTTCGGGCAGGCTTCTAGCTCTGCCTCTTACCTGCGGGATTACGCAGTAAGAGCAGTCAAAATCGCACCCCTCTTGGATTTTGATAAACGCTTTTGTTTTGCCGTCGAAACGATCGATAATAGTATCGTCGATATGCGTTAGATCGCCTATTTGCTCAAAGGGCGAACGGGCGTTCAGAAAGCCGCCGACGTTTGCTTTTTCGGAATGCCCGAACACCCCGTCGATCGCGCGGAGATCAAGAAGTTTTTTGCCCAAGCTAGACGCGCCGCAACCGGTGAAAAGCAGTTTAGCTTTTGGATGTTCGCGCCGCATTCGTCTGACAAAAGCTCTAACGGACGAATCGGCGGAGTTTGTAACGCTGCAGGAATTAACTACGATCGCGTCCGCGTCCGCTTCGCTTGGCGCGACGCGCCACTCGTTTAAGTTCGCGATCATAACCTGCGTGTCGTAAAAATTGGAGCGGCAACCGAAAGTTTTGAAATAGACGTTTTTCACATTCTTGTTTTGGCGTTTATGCCAAGCAGGCTTAAACCTATTCTAATCGAGAGCGCGACCGTAGATAGAATCTTTGCGTAAGCCGCTTCGTTTTCGGAGTCTATCACCCTGTTGTCGAAATAAAACTTATGCGTTTTGACGGAGAGTTTATAGAGATAGTCGGTTAGCAGGTGCGGCTGGCGCGTTTGAAAGCTCTCCTTAATCGTTTCAGGCAGTTGCAACGCGCTAAAGATCAACTCTTTTGCGTCGGCTTGCAGATTAGTTAGTTTCGCCTCTATAAAACTCTTAGGTTCTTTGCCTAGTTTTTCAAAGAGCGAACAGATTCTCGCGTGCGCGTAATTTACATAGTAGATCGGGTTTGAGCTATCCTCTTTTTTAAGTAAGTTAATATCAAACTCTAAATGCGTGTCGGCGCGTTTAGTAAGAAAAATAAATCGAAGCGCGTCGTAGCCGACCTCTTCGCCAATCTCTTCCATAGTTACGAAATTGCCCGATCGCTTGCTCATCTTATACGGCTCGCCGTCTTTAAGAAGCGCCACCATCTGCGAAAGCGCCACCTCTAATTTGCTTGAGTCAAAGCCAAGAAAATCGATCGACGCTTTTACGCGCTGAATATAACCGTGATGATCCGCGCCCCATATATTGATATAGCGATCAAACCCGCGCAAAAACTTATCCTCGTGATATACTATATCGCCCGCTAGGTAGGTCGGCGCGCCGTTTTCGCGCACCACCACGCGATCTTTGCCGTCGCCTTTTTTAGAGGAGGCGAGCCATATTTTATTATCGTTATCCGCGTATAGCGCGCCGTTTTCTTTTAATCGGTTATAGGTTTGATTCCAGCGATCGTATAGCGATCTTTCGCTAACAAACCTGTCGAAAACTATTTCGGCTTCGCCAAGCGTTTTTTTGATCCACTCCATCATACGATCTTTTGACCAGTCGCTTAGCGCGCTTAGATCGCCGCCCTCTTTGAAAATCCGATCGCCAAAATGTTCGCGCGCCTTTTTCGCAAGCTCCAAAATATATTCGCCCTGATAGCATTCGGCGGGAAAATCTATCCGCTCGCCAAGAAGCTCGCGCCGCCCTCGGTAATAAACCGATCGCCCTAATAGCTCCACCTGATTGCCAGCGTCGTTAATATAGTATTCGCTCTCGATCGCATATCCTAGACGCCGCCCCAATCTAAGCAGAGCGTCGCCGTAAAACGCGCCGCGCGCGTGTCCTATATGCAAAGGTCCCGTCGGATTGGCGCTAACAAACTCTAACAGTATCTTTTCGCCGCCTTTTAACTCCGCTCCAAAACTATCGCCGAGCTTTAGCGCCGCGATCGTTCGAGCGTCCAAAAATTGATCGCTAAGTTTGAAATTAACAAAACCGCCTACGGCTTTAACCTCGCTAAAAAAATCGTCGTTCGCGAGCTTCGCGGCGATCTCAAGCGCGATCGCGTTCGGCGATTTGCGCTCGGCTTTTGCCAAGTTAAAGGCGATTGGCGTCGCGAAATGTCCAAACGACGGCTCTTTTGGCGTGGTCAGCAAAACGTTCGCAACGCCTAATTGATCGGCGACGAAGCGCGAGATCGACTCTTTCACGTTTTAGGCGACTTTGTCGGTTTCGGTATTAGCCGTTTTGGTTGGTTCTTTGTTCGCCTCTATCGTCTTGTTTTCGGTCGCCTCGTCCTCTTTGATCGCGTTTTTGAAATTTTTGATTCCGCTTCCTAAACCCTTCGCCAACTCCGGTATCTTTTTCGCGCCAAAAAGCAACAGCACAATCAGCAGTATCACGACCCATTCGGTCATACCCGGCATACCCATTAAAACTCCTTTGTTTCTTGCCAATCTGAAATAAGTTGGCGCAATGATACCTTGCGGCTCTTTATGCGGGAAGCCAGCGCGATTCCCTTTAGCGTTTCAAGACTCTGCTCAAAGCGATCGTTGATCAGCAGATAGTCGTAGCGATCGATCTGTTTCATCTCGTCCAAAGCGTTGATTAGCCGCCTTTCGATTGTCTTTTCGTCGTCCGTTCCGCGCTTGATTAGCCGCTCTTTTAACGCCGCTATGTTCGGCGTGGTAACAAAAACGCTTGTCGTTTCGTTTGGAAATAGCCTTGCGATCTCCGCCTGCCCCTGCACGTCTATATCAAAAACGACGGTTTTGCCTAGCCCAAGCGCCTCCTCCACCCATCGTTTGCTCGTGCCGTAATAGTTGCCATGCACGTTCGCCCACTCCAAAAAATCCCCGCGTTCTACCCCGCGCTCAAAAGCCGTTTTGTCGATAAAAAAGTAGTCTTTGCCCTCCGCTTCGCCCTCTCTAGGGGCGCGGGTGGTGGCGGAGATCGACAGACAGGCGAACTCGCGCTCCTCGCATAGCTTTTTGCACAGCGAGCTTTTGCCCGATCCGCTAGGTCCCGAAACGACCAAAAGCGATCCGCTCATCTACTTTTTCTTAGGAAAAGAGATGTTGATCGTTAGCTGCATTCCGTCTAGCAGCTCGCGCAAACTATCGGACGGCAACGCGGACAATATGTTCCCCAGCGCTTTTTTGGGCGCGTCGTCCCCGCCTTTCGTCTCGTCGATACCGACGGTTTGCTCGCCAAAACTGATTGTCGCCGTTTTGTCTAGTTTCTCAAAATCGTCGCCTATGTCCAAATCCTCCGCGCTTAGATCAAACGCGCTCGTTTTTTCATCGTCTAACGGCTCCGGCGGCTCCTCTCCAAGCGCGCGCGCCACTTCTGGTTCGTCGAGCGTAAAAAACTCGTCGTCCGCTTCGATTTGCGAAACGATCTCTTCGGGCGGCGCTTCGTCGAAACTTATCTTAAACTCGTCGTTTTGCTCAATCTTCGGTTCTCGCGGCGTTTTCGCGAATTCGCCAAAGACTATTTTCGGTTTTTCAACCTCGCGCGTCTCCGGCTCGTTTAGATCGGCGCCGATATCCTCTTGCGGCAAGGTTTCTTTGGCGGACGGCGTTTTTTCTCTAAATCTAAGATCGTCGTTATCGTCTTTGCGTAGGTCGGCTAGATCCTCTTCGTCCAACAACGCGCCGTTTTCGCCCAAATCCAACTCCAAATCGCCCTCTTTGGATAACGTATTTTCCAGATCCCCTAGCGCTTCGTCCGACAATTCGTCGGTCTGCGGCGCAAGCTCTTTGCTCGCGGGCTCGTCGATCTCGTTTAATAGCTCTTTTACCTCTTTCACGTCCTCTTTGTCCAGCACCGCCGTTTTAGCGTCCGAAGCGCCCTCCTGAGCGGCGCTTGCCTCTTGCGAAAGGTCTCCTATATCGTCAAAATTCATATCAAATTCAACCGCGTCGGCGGCGGCTGAACTCTCTTGCGGCGTTTGCGTTTCAGCGTCGTCAATCTGATCGATCGACGCGGGAACGTCAAATTCGGGCAACTCTTCCAAATCGAAACTCTCCGTCGCGCCGAAATTGTCGCTTGTCGGCGCGGAACTTGTCGGCTGATCCGACAAAGCCTCCTTTGCGCCGCTAAGATCGATTGCGTCGTCTAGCGTTATCTCGCCGCCGTTATCGTCGAACGGCGCCAAGTCGTCCACCGACGGAAGCTCGTCCGGTAGCTCCTCGCCAACGTCCGCGGCTTCGCTTTCGCCGCGCGTTGAAAACTCGTCGATCAGCTCGGTAGGCAAAAACGGCTTTTCGATATAGAGATCGTAGCCCTCCGCGCGTTGACCGTTTTTGGGATACAAAAATCCGAGTTTGGCGTTTGGATATTTCTCGCGCAAGCTCGCGACGCTCGCGCCGCCTAAACTATCGTTATCAACCAACACCCACGCGTAGTCTCCCGATACGGCGTCGGTCGCGATCGTAGCCGCCAACAACTCCAACCCGATTCGTTGCGCGCTGAGGCGCACGAGCTTTTCTACCGTGGCGTTTTCATTTATGAGCAATATTTTCATCTTCTCTCCAGATACGCGATTTGACTAAAGAATTAAAACCATTGTATAGTATGCGCGCTTGTTATTTCTTTATTTTAGGTTTGTTATGCGTCCGACGTTGGTTTTGGCTTTAGTTCTATCCGCGCTTATAGCCGATCGTTACTTCTACGTCGCGCCCAAGGAAGGCGCGCGCGCCGAAGCGGCGATTGTCTCCCAAATCGGCAAAGCCGAAAACGAGATTATAATCGCGATGTATTCCTTTACCAACGGATCCATCGCCAACGCGCTCAAAGCGGCGGCAAAACGCGGCGTAGCGGTAACGATAGTAATAGACGAAAAAAATCTGCGCGGCAATCTCAAAGATTCCAAAGCGGGCGAACTTGCCAAACTGCGTAACGTCGAGGTTAAAATCGCTAGCGGCAATAAAGCCAAAAACGGCGATTATTACGGCATTATGCACTTGAAGGTCGGCGTGCTCGACGAAAAAATCAGCGTTTACGGATCGGCGAACTGGACAAACTCGGCGTTCAATGTAAATCACGAAATTATCTTTATCGACGACGATCCAAAACTAGCCAAAGAGATAAAAGGCTACCTAGAACCGATCGTAAAAAACGCGAAAGCGTATCGGAACTTCGCCGCCAAATAAAACCAAACTATAAGTTAGGCTGATCGCCGCCGCCACGATAGCCGTTCGGCGTTCTTTCGCCGTCTCGGCGCGGAGGTTATTAAAGAAAGCTCGGCGCGATCTTTCGCGCTTGCCGCCCGCCAAATAGCTTTATCGCAAAAAAGTAGCGTTTTATACGACGCTAAAGCCGCTTTCTTTACGCCGTCCGGCGTTCTTCGCAACTTTAAGCCGATCGCGCCCCGCCTTCCGTCATTTCCGCGAAAACGGTTATCTATCTAGATACGTCGAGGGTATAAAAAGACGGATGTCCGCCTTCCTCCGCGCCTATATTTGCAAGCGAGCGAACGCTTTCGTAGTAACGACGGGGGGGGGGGGGG
>JAIRNH010000025.1 GCA_031258155.1 Helicobacteraceae bacterium
AGCCACGATTTTGGATCCATTCCGTAGCCGTGCAAGAGGTAGATAGACGCCATTTTCTCCCCTTTAGCGGCGCTTTCGGGTAAAATCGCGATCGCCTCGATCCTCTTTTGCATAACGCTCCCGATACAGCAAACGCGCGTATTAAACAATGTTGATATTGCCGACAAGCGCCAAGCCGCGCGGGTTTGGCAAGTTTCTATCGGTTTTGTTTGCCGCTTTTACGTCTGCCGAAATTACTAAATATCGCTCTTGGCTTAACCTTTGTCGCATTATGCGTTGTTTTTGAAAGCGCCTTTTATTATATGGCGATAAAAACGCCGACCTCTTTATATACAAGATCAACCGCTCGCGGCATTAAAGACCTAGTTCAAGATACCTTTTACGCTAACTAGCGGCGCGGGTTTCTGAAAAACTGCGAACGGCTATTTCTTGTAGTTTATCGCGCTTTTGCCCGCTCGATCGCGATCATATCGAGCCGGTCGCGCTTTGGAAAATCGACGCTTCGGTAAAGTTCGCGCGATCAGTTTTATCGCCTAAACCTAATTGACCTTGCTTGTTATTTCCAGCGACATAAACTTTGCCGTCGCCTGTTAGAGCGACGGAGTGATCGCTTCCCGCAGAGATAGCGATAACGCCGCGTAAATCTATAACTTCGGTAAAACTCGCTCGATGATCGTCGTCGCCTAAACCTAATTGACCCTGCTTGTTATTTCCCGCGACATATACCCTGCCGTCGTCCGTTAGGGCAAGGGAGTGATAACTTCCCGCAGAGATAGCGATAACGCCGCGTAAATCCGGAACTTCGGTAAAGCGCAAGCGATTGGTATTATCGCCTAAACCTAGCCGACCATAGTAGTTATTTCCCGCGACATATACCCTGCCGTCGTCCGTTAGGGCGACGGAGTGATCGCTTCCCGCGGAGATAGCGATAACGCCGCGTAAATCTAGAACTTCGGTAAAGCGCAAGCGATTGGTATTATCGCCTAAACCTAATTGACCTTGCTCGTTATATCCCGCGACGTAGATCCTGCCGTCGCCTGTTAGAGCGATGAAGTGATCGCCTCTCGCGCTAATTTTTAATACGCCCGCGCCGTTTCGCCGATAAGATAAAGGCCGGCGCCGATTTTGCGGCGTTGCGATCGATTGGTTATTATCGCCGCGCAGGAGAGACGCTAATAGATCGACGATTTCGCAAGCCGCCGTCTCATTTATACAACGCTCCTCTTTCAAACGCTTAATCTGAGTTTTCTTGCAAGCGGCTAGATCGATTGCGTTTGCGATCTTTTTTGGCGCTCCCGTCTCGATCGCGATCATCAGCAAGCGCCGCTCTCGCTCAAATCCGCCCTTTGCGTAGTCGTTTAAAAACGCTTTGCATTTTGTTGGATCGAGCAGAATGTTTTTGCCCCGTTCGGACGCCAGCCTTTGCGCGATCGATATAAACTCGGAGTCCATTTTTGTCTCTTTGATTTTTGTTATGATTTTACCACAAGCGCGAGCGCTAACATATCGCGCCGATCGCTTTTGCGCGTTTCTTATAGGGCAAGCGGTTTATGCCGCGAGGTAGCCGCTCGCGGCGAGAAAAAGGCGTCATTCGTGCCGCAACGCTTCGATCGGGTCTAGCATAGCGGCTTTTCGCGCGGGAAAGTAGCCGAACACCACGCCCACCAGCGCCGAAAATCCAAAACTTATCGCGATGATGGTCTGATTATACACGTATGGAATGCCAAACGCGCCCGTAACGAAATACGCCGCGATCAGCCCAAGCGCGATCCCCGTTAAACCGCCGAGCGACGAGAGCGTTACCGCTTCCACTAGAAACTGCGTTAAAACTTCGCTTTCAAGCGCGCCGATCGCCAAACGAATGCCGATCTCGCGCGTGCGCTCCGTTACGGAGACAAGCATAATATTCATAATTCCTATTCCGCCGACAAGCAGACTGATAGCCGCCACGCCGCCGAGCAGATAGGTAAGCGTTTTTGTGGTTTCGGCGTAGGCGTTCATCAGCTCTTTGGTGTCGCGGATAAAGAAGTTGTCCGTCTGTTCGGCTCGCAGTTTGCGCCGCTCTCTAAGCAGGCTGTTTATATCCGCTTTGATCGTTTCGGAGTTCGCCGACGGATCGATCGAAAGATAGACGTTGCGAATATCGCCGTTGCCGCTTATGCGCCTTTGAAAGAGCGCGATCGGGATAATAATCAGATCGTCTTGATCCATTCCAAAGGTGGACGCGCCTTTACTCTCCAAAACGCCTATCACCTCGCACGAGAAGCGATCTAGGCGCACCAGCGATCCTATGGGGCTCGCCTCGCCAAAAAGCGCCTTGCGCGTCGTTTCGCCTAGAATGCACGACGACGAGCCGCTTCGCTGCTCGCTCGGCTCGAATACCCTGCCCGAACTTAACGCCCAATCTCTAGCCTCCATATAGCCGTTTTCCGTTCCCGTTATGGTGGTGATATAGGCGTTTGCGCCAAAAACGGCGGTTAGGCTTCGCGTAGAGACGGGCGCGGCGGCTCTGATCCCCGCTATATCGCTTCGGATCGCCTCTATGTCGCTCGCCTTAAACGGCGGCGCGTTGTTGTCCATGCCGGGCGTTCTGCGCTCTTGACCGGGTTGCAAAATCAGCATATTCGTTCCAAGTTTGGACAACCCGTCGGTAATAGATCGCGTCGCCCCGTCGCCCAGCATCACCATAGCGATCACGCTCGCCACGCCGATCACCACGCCAAGCGCGGTGAGAAACGATCTAAGCAGATTGCGCCGAATTTCTCTAATCGCCAGCAAAAAGGCGTTCAGTATCATTTGCGCTCCTCGATCTCGCCGTCGCGGAAGCGTATAATCCTCCGCGCGTATTTCGCCATCTCCTCTTCGTGCGTAACCATCACGATCGTAACGCCGCGATCGCGGTTAAAACTTTGCAGCAGCTCCATCACCTCGACGCTTCGCGCGCTATCGAGGTTTCCCGTCGGCTCGTCGGCGAGCAAAGCCAGCGGCTTGGTTACGATCGCCCGCGCGATCGCCACGCGCTGCTGCTGACCGCCGCTAAGCTCGGCTGGCGTATGGCTTTCAAAACGCGCTAGTCCCACCTGCTCCAACGCCTCCAGCGCGATCTTTCGGCGCTCGGCGGCTTTCATGCCGCGATATATTAGCGGCAGCTCCACATTCTCGCGCGCGGTGGTGCGTCCAAGCAGGTTAAAACCCTGAAAGATAAAGCCTATATACTGTCTTCTAAGCATAGCTTTTTTGTCGCGGCTAAGAGCGCCCACGCTTAAGCCGCCAAAGAGATATTCGCCGCTAGAGGGCGAATCGAGGCAGCCGATAATGTTCATCGAGGTGGATTTGCCGCTTCCGGAGGGTCCCATAATAGCGGCAAACTCGCCCTCGTCGATCTTCATATCCACGCCCTTTAGCGCGATCGCCTCGCCTTCGCCTCTGCCATATACGCGCCCGACTCGTCTAAACTCAATCATTGCGCCGTTTGCCTAATAGAGGTTATAACAAGCGCGTTTTCGTCTATCCCTTCGCCCTCGATCACGGTAACCGCGCCGTCGGTGTCGCCGCGTTTTACCCGCGTCATTTTGGGAGCGCCGTTTTCGAGCAGGAATATCCTATCGCCCTGAAGTCGTTCGCCCGTCGGTCTCGCGTTTGGCGGACGATTGGAGACGCTAAACATATTGGCGTTTCGTTGTATGGGGGGCGTAAAACGAAAAGCGGCGTTTGGAACCACCAGCGCGTTCGAGGCTTGATTGGTTACGATCGAAGCCTGCGCGGTCATTCCGGGGCGCAATAGCCCGTCGGAGTTATCGACTAAAACGACGGCGTTATAGGTAACTACGCCGCTCGTGATCTGACTGCCAAGCCGCACCTGAGAGACGGAGCCGTTGAACTCGCGGTTTGGATAGGCGTTCACTCTGAAGGTTACGAGCTGTCCGTCTTTGACTTCGCCCACGTCGGCTTCGTCTATCGCCACAATCACCTGCATTTTTTTCAAATCTTCCGCAATGGTAAATAGCGTCGGAGTTTGCATAGACGCGGCGACGGTTTGCCCGACGTCGACTTCGCGGGTTAGCACGATGCCTTCGATAGGCGAGACGGCGACCGCTTTTTTTAGGTTCTCCTCGTCCGTTAAAACGTCCGCTTCGGCTTGCTCTAGCTGCGCTTTGGAGGCGCTTAGAGAGGCGGCGGCGCGATCAAAGGCGGCTTTGGCGCTATCCATCTCCTTTTGCGAGGGGTAAGCGCCATTTGTGCTTGCAAACACCTGACGCAATCGGTTTAGTTGGAGTTTCGCCTCGTTTGCCGCCGCCTCGTTTGAAAGCAGATTCGCCCGCGCGACTTTGAGTTTGGCGCGCGAGCTATTCAGCGAGCTTTCGAGCTTAACCGTATCCAACCGCGCTAGTATCTGCCCCGCTTTGACGGGATCGTTGTAATCTACTAGCACCTCTCTAAGCGTTCCCGAAACCTCTATGCCGACCGTTACGGTGCGAAGCGGCTCTAAATTGCCCGTAGCCTGAACCGTTACCCGCAAATCCTGTCTTTTGATCGGCGCGGTAACATATTGCGGCTGCGCGTCGCCGTTATTGAAAAAAATAAACCATGCTACGATCGCCACAATGGCGATCAGCGCCGAAAAAGCGGCGATATATCTCTTTTTGCCGCTTCGCGCGCCAAGAGAATCGATCTGCACCGTTCTGTTCATTGCGTCTCCTTGTCGATTGCGTAATATAATTTTGCCAACTCGATCTGAATGGCTATCTGATTGGATTCTATCTCCAGCCGATCGCTCGCGCGGGAGTTTTCCAGCGTTTGGAGATCAAATCGGCTAACCGATCCGCTTTGCGCCTGCGCGCGCGTTATGTTGATAAGCGAGTCGTAAAGCGCGATATTGTCTTTGGAGACCTCTATGCTTTTTTGCGTGGTTTCGATCGCGCTTTTGCTTTGGGCGTAGGCGCGCTTGACGTCCTCGATCGTCGTCCGCTCCTGCGATTTGGTTCTAAGCGCCTCTAGCTTTTTCTCCTCGATCGCCCACCCCTCCGTAACGCTCAAAGGCATGGAGAGCGACAGCCCGTAGCTATACGAGTCGCGATCGGGAGATTCGCTGTAAGAGCGGCTTACGCTCGCGCGAGCGCTTATGGCGGGCAGATAGGAGCTAACCGTTATCGTTTGCTGAACCCGCGCCGTCTGGCTTTGGATTTTGGCGAGTTTCGCCGAGATAGAGTTTTCGACATACTCCTCTTGGTCGATTTGCGCAAACGGCGCGAGCGGGATTGTTTCGGCTCTTAACGGCGTCAGTTTCGCGATCTCTTCAAGGCGCGAAAGATTTTGATTTTGTAGCTCTAGGCGCGTTTTTTGCAGGTTGTTTTTGGTTTGAAGCGCGTCGTTTAGCTGGGTAATATCGGCTTCGCCCGCCTCGTATTGCCTCTGTTTGATCAGCAGCGCGATCTCGGCATTTTTAATGTTTAGGTCGTTTTGTCGAAGGCGAATTTGATCTTGCTTCAACTGCAAAAGCAGCGTCGCTAGGCTTTGCAGGTAGCCGTTGCGCTCCGAAATCAGTTGAAGGCGCGCCGCCCTAGCCGATAGTTCGGCGTTGTCGATCGAGGCGATAATGCCGCCCGATTTGAAAATATCCTGACTAAAGTTCGCGCTAACCGATTCGCTTCTGCTCCAGTCGGAGACGTTCGAGTTTTTGCTTTCCGTTACCGATCCGCTTAGGCTTACGTCTCCCACAAAGTCGTATTTCTGCCGTTTGCGCGCGGCTTCGATCGCCGCCTCCTTGTGCGCGATCGCGCTTTGAATATCGTCGCTTAAATGCGAAATATCCAGCGCGAAGGCGTTTGCGCCGAGCAGCAATAAAGCGGCGCCAACCCCCCCGCGCCTCATCGCCCTAGCTTTTCCGTCGTCAAATAGACGGCTATAAACCTAAGCGGCGCGACAAACATTTTCCAATCCATATTTCTGCCTTCGGCTAAAAGATGGAGCATTGTTACCGCGCGCGGTGAAGTTTGCGTGAAAACGAAACGTATATTTAAATTTAATTTTACGCCGACCGCCGCTCGCGATAGAGAGATCAAAGCCGTTTCTTGCGCGGGCAAAATGAAATTGCGGTATCGATTTGGAACTCTCGCCGCAAAATCCGCAAATTACGCGGAATGAAAATTTGACCTAAAAAACCGCCGCCGATCGGCGCGAGGCGCGTTAAAACGTTTTAAGCGTTTCGATTACGCGCGCGACCTCGTCGTCGCTTAGCGCGGCGTGGCACGGAATGGAAAGCGCCGCCTCGTAAAACGCCTCCGCGTTTGGCAGCGGCTTTTGATCGGGCGATAACGAACGATAAAAAGAGTGGCGATATATCGGTTTGTAATGCGTCTGCGCGCCTATCCCTTTTTCGCGCAGCGCGACGAACAGTTTTGCCTTGTCGATCGAGCGATCAAGTAAAACGGGATAGAGATGGCGGCTACGCCTTTTTTGCGACGTTTTTAGCGGTCTGATTCGCTCCGTTTTGGCGAACGCCTGATCGTAAAACGCGGCGAGATCCTCGCGCCGCCTGATCGTATCGTCGAGTTTCGTTAGCTGCGAAACGCCTAACGCGCAGTTAATATCGCTAATTCTATAATTGAAGCCAAGCGCGACCATATCCTGTTCCCACAGATCGCCGCGCTCGATCCCGTGCGATCGCAAAAGCCGTAGCTTTTTAGCCGTCTCAGGATTGTCCGTTACGATCGCGCCGCCTTCGCCGGTCGTGATCGGTTTGACGGGATGGAAGCTAAAAACGCCTGCATCGCCGAACCTCCCCGCGCTCTTATTCGCCGCGTCAAAGCTGCCGATCGCGTGCGCCGCGTCCTCGATCACGACGAGGTTATGCCGCGCGGCGATCGCGTTTATCGTCTCCATATCGCAAAGGTTGCCGGCGTAGTGCATAGGCGCGATCGCTTTGGTTTTGGTGGTGATTAGCGCTTCTACGGAGCGCGGATCGATTAGCCCGTTTTCAAACGTTATATCCGCGAAAACGGGCGTAGCGCCGCAGTAGAGAGCGGCGTTGGCGGTGGCTACGAAGGTGATCGCGGGAACGATAATCTCGTCGAGCGGGCTTAAACCGGCGGCTAAGTAAGCGCAATGCAATCCAGCCGTCGCGCTCGATACCGCAATCGCGTATTTTGCGCCGGTATAGTCGCGCAGCGCGTTTTCAAACGCGTCGATCGCCGCGCCTTGCGTCAAAACGCCGCTGTTCAGCGCGGCGCAAACCTTTTTTACGTCGTTATTGTCTATTATTTGCGAAGCGTAACGATCCAAGTACATCGCGCAACTTTAACCTCTTTAATAATCGCGGCGCGCGTCAACGAAACGCGCGTTTTGATAGGGCGCGACCTCTATTCAAGATTTCTGAGCTTCTCTTCGGCTTGCGCTTCTATCTCCGCCTGTCGTTGCGCTTGTAGCTCTTTAATATAGTTCGCCATATCTTCAATGTCCTGATCCGTAAAACGCCTTACGTTGGTGGACATAATTTTTGCGTTGCCGGAAGAGGTTTGATAGTTTTCCCTATACCTTGTAAGAGCGTAAGATATTTGATCTTTGGTTAGCGCTCCGGGAGCGGTTCTTGATCCCATCGGTTTTTCAGCGTATTTTCCATGGCAAATTTGACATTGCCTATACAGCGTTCGAACGTCGGAAAATAACGCCGTCGCCAATACGAGCGCGAGTAGCATGCACCTCATCTTCACCCTTTTTTTGGACGTTATGGGTATATTATATCGTATTTGCTAGGCAGATGCAAAAAGCGTTCTCGCGGCTTTTGATCAGCCGAGCGAACGCGAGAGTTTATCGACGTATTCCTTGAAGCAATCCACGATTTCGCCTATGGCGATTTCGTCTAGCCCCGTGATCCCTTTTAGCTTCACGATCAGCCCTTCGCACTCTCGCGCTCTGGAAAAAACAATATCTGGATATTTGCTCTCTTTAAGTAGCGCGAGCGAGCTTTTGATCAGGTTGATCAATCGTTTTACGTCCTCTTCTTTCGATTCGTCGTAGCTAAAAGCGAATCGTTTGCCAGCCACAATCAACGCGCCCGATTTGCGCCGATTGATCGTTTCTTGTTTTGTTTCTTTTGCCTTTGATTGGGGGCGTTCGTCGCTTTCGATCGGCTCTACGCCGCCGCCAAAACGCGATCTGAGCTGCCATAAGATGACGATCACCGTTATAATCAACGCCGCGCCAAGCGCGATTAGCAATAGCGATAAGCCTGCTTCTTCCAAAGGATCCGTTTCTTCGTTTATGTTTGTTTTTTCAAGCAAAAACCGCGCCAAAATTTGACGAGCAGTTTTTACGGAGACGGCGCGCGCGAAAAAGTCGGCAAGAGGAGATCGCGCTTAGCGCCGCGTTATAAAAGGCAAAACGACCTCGATCGTCAATCCCATAGCGCAACTCGTATAGCCGCTACGCGAAATTATATACGGCTTCGCGAAGCTCTCGACCATAATCGCGCCCGCTTTGCCGCGCCAATCGCCGTCGTCTAAATAGCGCTCCAGGTCGGCTTCGTCGAAGCGCGCGAATTGATAACGCGTTTGACTAATGTCGATCAACTCTTTAGACGGCGAATGAAAAACCGAGCAGGTAACGATTGAAACGTCGTTTCCGCTTTGTAACAACAACTTTTCTTTCGCGTCTTCGCGATCGCGCGCTTTTCTTAATAGCCTGTTTTGGACGCAGACCGCCGTGTCCGCCGCGATAATAGAGCGCGCTTCGCCAAAACGCGCGATCGCGTTCGCCGCTTTGCCGGTCGCGGCGCGATAGACAAACTCAAAAGGGGGCGAATCGCCTAAGCTCTCTTCGTCAAAATCGCTCGGACGGCTTTCAAACGCTACGCCGGCGGCTGTCAACAGCGCGGCTCTAGAGGGCGAAGCCGAAGCGAGAATCAACGTCATACGGCGATCGCGCGATTAAATCGCATAGTCTAAAACTCCTTTAACCGCGCTAAGTCTAGCGCCGCTTAATTTATATAATCGGCGAGCGCGAAGATCTTAGGGCTTTTTGAACGCTTAATATCCGCGTTTTGATATGATCCGGCAATGCGCGAAAAAGAACGGTTTGCGAGAGGTTTTACGCTGCTAGAGGTTGTGATCGCTACGCTGATCGCGTCGATAGCCGCGATCGCGGTTTTGAATATTGGATTGCAGAGCTCAAAGCTGCCCGATCAGATCAAAAAGCGAGAGGCGCTGTCCGCGCCGCTGTCGATCGCCGCGTTGCACGGCAAAAAGGATTTTCACAATACCGAGCGGACGCTGGAGAGCATGCTCGGCGGCGCTTATGTTATCGATCACGACGGCTTAAAGAGCTATTTGCGAGAGCGATCGGTTCTATACGCCGAAGAGATTGTCGATCGTTACGAGATCGTAGCGGAGGGTTATGAAATTGCGCAAATGCCCAGCTTTGGGATTATCGCGAGAACCGTCGGCGCAAGCGGCTTAGAGGGCAGAATCTACGCGATAGAACGCGAATAGAGCGTCTTTGATTAAGCGCGCGAAATAAACCGCCGCCGTATTGAATATAAGACGCAAACAAAAGCGGCTTTCGGAGCGCAAATGCCTTTTAGGCAAAACCAAACGCCGCAACGCGATCGCGAAACGCGACTTAAAAGCCAATAAACCTACATACCGCAAACGGCTTCATTCTTAATTTTCCGTTAAGTCGCGTTTTGTTTATCTTTTTATGTCTCAACGCGACAAAGCCGTCAAACGGCAAACCAAACGCCGTCCATATTTCAACCCGCGCCATACCGCCCCCTCTCGTCATACCCGCGAAAAGCGATAGGGCGGCTTCCGCCCGTAATCGAAGGCGGGTATCCAAATACGCCGAAGGCGCGAAAAGTCCGTGTCATACCCGCGAAAACATTCGTCTTTTTGTCGTTCCGCGAAAGCGGGAATCCATCTTTATTAAAGCAATCATAATATAAGCGTATGTATTGCGTAGATTTTTTAACCTTGTTTTATGGATTACCGAATTTCTTGCGCGCCTGCGTTCGCAAGCAAGCGGGCGCTTCGCGTGAATAACAAAGAGGGCGTGAAAATGAAGTTATTCGCGGCGCGGTTTTGGTGGGTTTAGAAGCCGCGTTTTACGCGTTTGTCGCGTCGCGTTTGGCTTGTTGAACAGAGCGCGGTTGTTCGGACTCCCGCGCGATCCTAAATGAGAATCAAAGCCGAATCGGGCGCGAATCGCCATAGGCGATAACGGCGGAGGCGTTACAGGCGTTTATTCCTCTCGAAAGGTTAAGGACGCGCGTATAACCGAGTTCGCGCATAGTCTGCGCGCTTAACGCGCTTCTTGAGCCGTTGGAGCAATACAGGATATAGAGGCGTTCTTTGTCTTTAAGTTTTTTAACCTTTGGGTAAAAGCCGCTCGCGTGTAAAACGACGTCCGTCCCGTCGATGTAACAGCGCATACGCTCGTATTTTTCCCGCGTGTCGATCAAAACAAAATCCGCTTCGCCCGTCGCTCTCGCCGACAAAAGCGCTTCAAGCGTAGCGACGTCGATTGTCTTTTGCTCCGATAATAAACTAAATTTCTTCGCGTTCATAACCGCGCTTTCTCTGTGCGGCGCTCTTATAAACAATCTCGATCTTAGTAACCAGAACGGACGTTTTACGGTTTTTGTAAGCGGCTAAACGATAATCGTTATTTGCAATAATCGCCGCAATCTTCTTCTTCGCTATAACCGCCGTAAAATTGACTTTGCTCTTGCTTAGCCGCCGGTTGCTCTTGCGTTGACGACGCTTGGGGTTCCGCGTCGATCGCCGGTTCTTCCGTTCCGTCTTCCTCCTCTAGCGCGAGCGTTTCGTCTTCGGAAGGCGCGGCGGTTTCGTCGCTCGCCAAACCGGCGTCGCTTTGCGTAGCCGCTTCGCTTGTCGGCGAGCTTTGCTCTTCCGTTTGACGCAAAGAAGCGTCGCTCGCTTCGCCGTCAGACGCTCTTTTGCCGTAAAAAGAGAAGACGGCGTATTTGGTATAGCCGTCTAAACTTCCGGAATCGACTAGCGTATCGCCCGCCGATAAAATTTGGGCGGCTACGCCGATACAAAGCGCCGCTTTAAGAACTGATTGCATTGTCGCTCCTTGCTTTTGTTAAACGCAATTATTTCGCTTGTATCCTTAAAAGAGCGGCGTAATTTATTTGAAGCCGCCATTTTAGCCCATGTGATCGAAAAGCGTTTTTACGCCGACGCCAATAAGAACCAGTCCGCCGACGATCAACGCGCCGCTTTCAAATTTCGCGCCCGCCTTTTTGCCAAATTCAAAACCGGCGAACGACGCGATAAACGTAATAACGCCAAAGACGAGCGCCGCGATCAAAACGTTATCGTCGATCACGCTAAGCGTAACGCCGACCGCCAGCGCGTCGATGCTAGTGGCGACGGAAACGACGATCAGCGCCTTGAAACTCAATATATTTGAAGCGCCCGAACGCCCGCCGCCGCGCGCTCCGTCGATAATCATCTTAGCGCCTATCGCAAACAGCAGAATAAACGCCGCCCAGTGATCAAACGCCGCGATATACGACAAAAACGACGCGCCGAGAAACCAGCCGATACAGGGCATAAGAAACTGAAAAAAGCCGAAGGCGAGCGACGCTCGCAGAGCGTAAAAGCGGTTAAGGTCTTTGCCGCTTATCCCCGCGCCTATCGACACCGCCAGCGCGTCCATCGAAAGACTAAGCGCGATCAATACGCGCGCGATCCATATTTCTAACAACAGGCGGCTCCAAAACTAAACGCCGCGCCGCGAACGGCGCTAACGTTTGTCGGCGCGCAGACCTTCACGCGAAATGCTCCGAAAACAAACTAACGTCGTCGCCCGTTTTTCCCTCTTTAGCTGCGTTTTTTAGGGCGGCGGACATCATCAGCTTAATTCGGTTCAACTGATTTACTTCCGACGCGCCCGGATCGTAATCAATCGCGGTGATATTGGCGTTTGGATAGCTCTCTTTGAGCGCCTTGATTACGCCTTTTCCCACAATATGGTTAGGCAGGCAGGCAAACGGCTGCATGCAGACGATATTGGGCGCGCCCGATTCGATCAGCTCGACCATCTCGCCCGTCAAAAACCATCCTTCGCCCGTTTGATTGCCGCGCGACAAAAACGGCGCGGCGCCAAACGCGATACGATCAATCGACGAGGGCGGATCAAACCGCTCGCTTCTCTTTAACGCCCGTTTCATATCTTTGCGGTAAAACTCCATAGCTTTAATCGCCGCGTTAGCCGCGAGCGCCGCTAGGCGGCTACGCGACAGAAAACGGCGGTTGAAGTCGTAATCGTAGGCGCAATAGAGCAGAAAGTCCATGAGTCCGGGCATAACCGCTTCGCCGCCTTCGCGCTCGATAATCTTTACTACGTCGTTGTTGGCGCCCGGGTGAAACTTCACCAGTATTTCGCCCACCAATCCCACTCGCGGTCTGCGTTCGCCCGCCAACTCCAGCGCGTCAAACTCGCGGACAATTTCGTGGATATTCTTTCTGAAGGTTTTCATCTCGCCGTCATAGACGGACTCTTGGCATATTGGAACCCATTTTTGATAGAGCGCTTCGGCGGACCCGGCGATCTTCTCATACGGGCGGACGCGAAAGAGGACGTTCGACAGCAGATCGCCATAGACTATGCCCATCATTACGCGGTGCAAAAATTTGCCGCCGATCTTAAAGCCGTCGTTTTTTTCCATGCCCACCGCGTTAAACGAGACGACCGGCACGTTTGGAAAACCGCTATCGACAAGCGCCTTCCTCAAATAAGCGATATAGTTGGTGGCGCGGCAGCCGCCGCCCGTTTGCGAGATCATTACGGCGGTTTTATTGGGATCGTATTCGCCCGATTTCATCGCCTCGATCACCTGTCCCACCACCATAATCGAGGGATAGCAAGCGTCGTTATTCACATATCTTAAACCCCAATCGATCGTCTGCGGCGCGATCTCTTCTAGCAGCTTAAACTTGTAACCGCCCGCGCGGAACACGGAGTCCAAAAACTGAAAATGCATAGGCGACATCTGCGGCGCGATAATCGTATAGTCCTCTTTCATCGCTTCGGTGAAAGGAACGCGCTTGTATTTGGAGGCGCTAAGCCCCGCGTAGTTTTGCTCCCTCCCGCCGCGTTCGTTCAACGCCGCTTTGAGCGAGCGAATGCGAATGCGCGCCGCGCCCAGATTCGAGCCTTCGTCGATTTTGATCGCCGTATATATTTTGCCGCTTAACGATAGTATCTCTTGAACCTGATCGGAGACGATTGAATCCAGCCCGCACCCAAACGAGTTGAGATGAATAACGTCGATCGCCTCGCTAGTCGCGCTAAAAGCGGCGGCGCGGTAGAGCCGCGAATGATACGTCCATTGATCGACGACGCGAAGCGGCGCGTCCAGCTTGCCAAGATGGGCGATAGAGTCTTCTGTTAATACCGCCATGCCGAGCGAGGTAATAATCTGCGGTATGCCGTGATGAATCTCCGGATCAATATGATACGGTCGCCCGCACAAGACCACGCCGCGCTTGCCGCTCGATTTTAGATAGGCGATAACCTCCTCGCCTTTTTGGGCTATGTCGCGCCTTGCCTTTTCCTGCTCGCTCCACGCTAGATTAAGCGCGCGGCGGATTCTAAAACCTGAAATTTTAGGAAAAGCGCGCGAAAGCTGTTTTGCCAACTTGCCTTTATCCTCTAGCGATAAAAACGGTTGAATCAAGCTAACGCCGCTCTCTTTCAAGCGGTCGATATTGTTGCGAACAAGTTCTGGATACGACGTTACGACGGGGCAGTTAAAGTGATTGTGCGCGTCGCCAAACTCCTTTTTCTCGTATATGACGCACGGGTAGAAAATGGTTTTAACGCCGTTTTTTATCAGATCGACGATATGCCCATGCACCAGCTTAGCGGGGTAGCAAACCGTATCGGACGCCAGCGTGTCCAAGCCTTGCTCTAACAGCGCTTTAGACGAGTGCGCGGATACTCTGACCTCGTAGCCAAGTTCGGTCAAAAAGGTATGCCAAAGCGGATAGTTCTCGTAGATATTGAGCGCGCGCGGAATACCGATAACGCCAAGCGGCGCGTTCCCGCGCGGTTCGTAGTCGAAAATCCGCTTGTATTTGTATGCGTATAGGTCGATCTCGTCGTTTTCCTTCTTGGATTTGCCCGCGCCGCGATCGCAACGGTTGCCGGAAATAAACCTTCGCCCGTCCGAAAAGCGATTGACGGTCAAAGAGCAGGAGTTGGCGCATAAACCGCACCGCGCCATAGAGCGCTTAACGTCGAAACTCGCCAGCTCCTCGACGGGCAACATCGCGCCGATTTCTACGCCTTTCCAGCGCTCTTTGGCGATCAGCGCCGATCCAAACGCGCCCATCAACCCCGCTATATCGGGTCGCACAGCCTCGCGTCCGGAGATAAGCTCGAAGGCGCGCAAAACCGCGTCGTTATAGAACGTGCCGCCCTGAACGATGATCTTTTCGCCCAGCTCTTCGGAGCTTTTGATCTTGATAACCTTAATTAGCGCGTTTTTGATCACGGCGTATGAGAGACCCGCCGAAATATCCGCGATCGACGCGCCCTCCTTTTGCGCCTGTTTTACGCTGGAATTCATAAACACCGTGCAACGCGAGCCTAGATCGGAAGGCGCGCGCGACTTTAGCGCCGCCGCCGCGAAGTCGGCGATCGGCGTTTGAACCGACTGCGCGAAGGTCTCCAGAAACGACCCGCAGCCCGAAGAGCAAGCCTCGTTTAGCAGTATATTGTCGATTACGCCGTCTTTGACGCGCAGGCATTTCATATCCTGCCCGCCAATATCGAGAATAAAATCCACGCCCGGCAAAAAGTATTCGGCGGCTTTGTAGTGAGCGATCGTTTCAACTTCGGAGAAGTCCAGCTTAAACGCTTCGCGAATCAGCGCTTCGCCGTAGCCCGTTACGGAAGAGGCGGCGATTGTTACGTTACGCGGCAGCAGCGAATAGACCTTTTCCAAGATTGCCCCTACCGCTTTGATCGGATCGCCCTCGTTGCCGCCGTAATGCGAGAATAACAGCTCGTTGTTTTCGCCGATCAAAACCGCTTTTGTGGTGGTAGAGCCGCCATCGATACCCAAAAACGCCGCTCCGACGTAATCGGACAGATTGGCGCGTTTGGCTTTAGCGCGGCTGTGGCGCGCGTCAAACTCGGCTTTTTCTCGCTCGTCCGCGAAGAGCGCTCTAAGAGCGCTTATATTCGACGCGGCGGAGATTGTAAGCCGTTTGAACGCGGCGGCTACTTGCGAAAGCGCGAGCGTCTTGTTTAGATCGCTATATAAAGCCGCGCCGATCGCCACAAAAAGCTCGCTATCTTGCGTCGCCACGACGTTTTCGGGCTGTAGTTGCAAGGTTTCAATAAAACGCTTTTTAAGCTCCGGCAGGAAGTTAAGCGGACCGCCCAAAAACGCGACGTTTCCGCGAATTTTGCGTCCGCAGGCAAGCCCGCTGATCGTTTGGTGCGCGACCGCTTGCAAGGTCGATAGCGCTATATCCTCGCGCGGAGCGCCCTCGTTTAGGAGCGGCTGAACGTCGGTTTTGGCGAACACGCCGCAACGCGCGGCGATCGGGTAGATATTCTCCGCGCGGCTTGCCAGCTCGTTTAGCCCCGCCGCGTCGGTTTTAAGCAGCGTCGCCATCTGATCGATAAACGCGCCCGTGCCGCCCGCGCACGATCCGTTCATTCGTTGCTCTACGCCGTTTGTTAAAAAGGTGATTTTCGCGTCCTCGCCGCCAAGCTCGATTGCTACGTCGGTATGCGGCGCGAAGGTTTCGATCGCTTTAGCGCAGGCGATCACCTCTTGAACAAATCCAAAACCCAAAAGCTCGGCTACGCCCACGCCGCCCGATCCCGTTATCGTTACGGCGAGTTTGGCATCTGGCGCCAACGCGCCGCTTTTGCATAGTTCCTCCACGCTCCGCGCCGTCGTTTCGCGCACCTCTGAATGGTGGCGCAAATAAGATTTGAACGCGATTTCGCCGCGCAGATTCAACGCTACGGCTTTGACGGTCGTCGAGCCTACGTCGATTCCCACGCGATATATATCGTCGTTTATTTTTTCTATTTTCATAGCTCAAATCTCTACGCTAATTTTTTTAATGGCGTTCAATAATATAATAATTATTATTTGAACCGACCCGTTATTCGTTGGCGCAATTGATGGCGGCGCGGTTAATAGGCTAAAAACGAGGGGGGGGGGGGGGCGCTAGCGGCTAAAGCAAAAGTCGCGCTAGAGAGCGAACTAAACGAACGCATACAAAGCTCCTTTTGGTAAAGATATGTCGCTTTATAGCGCAAAACGCATTAAGAAACGACAAAATCGTTGTTTTCGGCGGCGCGTCCAGACGCAGATCGAGGCTCGACCACTAACGCCGGCGTTGGGGCAAACGCAAATACGCCATCGCGGGGCAGAGGGGAAGGCAGGATAGTAAATCCGAATAATCCGCCTCCGCAGAGAAAACTTTACTACG
This sequence comes from Helicobacteraceae bacterium, assembly GCA_031258155.1. NCBI lineage: Bacteria > Pseudomonadati > Campylobacterota > Epsilonproteobacteria > Campylobacterales > Helicobacteraceae > Helicobacteraceae bacterium. The sequence goes on from JAIRNH010000025.1 coordinate 16,485, forward strand.
GCGAAGAAGAGGACTCTGACGAGCCAAAACCGCAAACGCCGCCAACAGAAACCAACAAAAAAGAAAGCTGGCAAGACTATGTATAGTCGCGTGATTAAACTAATCGCCTCGTTTGCGTAAGTAATCGTCGAAATACCCTCATATGACATTTTACCCCGTTTTTCCGCAAAAACCGTAAAAAATAATTCTGACCCCTATTTTTCGCGCTCGAAAAAACGTAAATTGCCTCCGTTAAAAGGAGGTTTTTAGATGGACGAGAATAAACAACCCGCCGCCAGCGCTCAAAAGCCCGATCTAAATCAGCTGCTCGCCGAAAAACGGGAGCGGCTAAAGATTCTCGAGGGCGAGTTTGGGCAGTTGGGACAATCGCTTGACGAGGAGTTTTATAGCGATTTGGCAAATCAATTAACGCCCGAAGAGCTAGAGCTTCGTTTCGACGACGATCCAACCGCCTTCGCCAAAGCGATCGAAGCGAAAAAAGAGGCGTTTAAGGCTGAAAGGCTAGGCGCGAGCGAGGAGGAGCTTAACGCTTTAAGACAAGAGGTCGGCGCGTTAAACGATCAGAGCGAAATAGAAGCGGCGCGCCAAGAGTTTTTAAGCGCGCATCCGGAGGTTAATCTCGACGAGCTTAACGCTTACGTTAAAGAAGGTAATTTGACGGGCAAGCAGTTAGCGGAGCTTAACGCGCAACCCGACTATTTGAGCGCGTTCGAATACGTATATGGCGCTATGACGGGCGGCGCGAGCAAAACGGCGGCTGACAAAGCTCCCGCTTTGCCGCCTAGTCAAGATTTAGGCGCGGGCGGCGCGCCCAGCGAAGTCGCGCCCGTAGAGGACGAGTATCTTAAAGCGTTGGGAGTGCGCTAATGCCTGAAATCTTAATTATCGACGGCGGACATAAAGCGGTAGCCAAGCGCGAAGCGCCGCGAAGCGATAGGGCGCTTGCGCCCGCCCGAAGCTCCGAAGGAGCGGAGGTATCGCGTAGGCGAGCGGGTAGCGGAGCGATTAGCGACGAAAGCGAGCGCGAGTTCCAAGAGCGGAGCTTTTGGTCGAAGCGGGGGCTTTGCTCCCGCGAGAAGATACAGGGAGTGCGCTAATGCCTGAAATCTTAATTATCGACGGCGCGGCAAAAACAATCGCTACAGAGGAAGCCGCCGCAAACGAGCCTAAAGAGGAAACCAGAGAGAAATCGTGGGAGATCGAGCGCGACGCAAGAGCTTTGCTCGAAGCCAAAGCGGTCTATGACGACAAGAAGCGGCTTGAAAGAGCCTTGAAACTTATCGACAAGCAAAAAGAGCTTATCGACGGGATCGGCGACGACGAGTATCTAAAAACGCTCGGCGTTAAATAACAAGAAAAGGAGAGAAAATGCCAATCAACCTAGACCCTTCCGAAAGGATAAAATACGGGCGCGAGATTACCGCCGCAAGCGCTTATAAGAGCTTTCTGCGCTCTTTTATCGGCGCGGGCGACGACGCTATCATCAAAACCAAACTCGAGGAGTCGAGCGCCGGCAAGGGCAAGCAGTCGCTTTTGGGATTGCGCGCTCCGCTACTTGGCGCGGGCGTTGAAAGCAACACGGACTTTTCGGCGAACGAGGATACGATTCAATATTTGTATCAAGCCGTGCCGTTTCAGATTTTCGGCAACAGCTTGCGCTCCAATACGCGCGCGCTTGAAGAGAGAGCGATCGCTTCCTTTCGCGCGGAGAGCAAACCTGCGCTCGAGGATTGGGCGGCTACGCAGACCGACCGCCGCCTGATTGTCGCGCTGACAAAAGATTGCACCAATATCGCCGCGTGCGACGCCTCAAACGGCGTAAAAGCCGCCAACGCGACGGCTACTATAGCGGCGGGCGATATTCTTACGACGGCGACTATCGATAAATTGGTTCAGCGCGCGCGCGAAGGCAAAGACGGCGCGGGAAACCCGCACCCGCGCGTGCGTCCCGTTAGCGTCAAGCTTGGCAAAAATCCCGCGGGTATCGAGATATACCAACGCCGCTGGGTATTGTTAATCGGCTCTAATCAAGCCGCGCAACTGCGTAACGATCCCGTCTGGATCGCCGCGCAATCCGAAGCCGCCGAGCGCGGCGCGAGCAACCCTATTTTTACGGGCGAAATCGGGGCGTATAACGGCGTTACGGTCGTCGATTGGGATACGTGGAGTTCGGTAAGCGCGGGCGTTTTAACAAGCGATTCGTCTTTCACCACAATCGAAGGCACGACCAGCTTTAGCTCTTACGCGGGCGCGACCGGACGCGTTACGGAGATAGGGCTGTTTTTGGGCGCGACGGCTGGCTTAATGCCGCAAGACGACGGATTTCGGTATTACGAGGATCACGACGACGACCTTGGCAGAAAGACCCGCGTCGGCATCGACAGAGGTATTGGTTTTGCCAAGGCGCATTGGCTTGGAGAGACGCCCGCCGAAAAGCAAAGCGTCTATCATAACAAAGACTACGGCGTTATCGCCGTCGTTAGCAGCAAGGAGTAATTGATGGCGAAGATTTACGAAAGCGAACTAAGATTCGCGACGAGCGACAAGCTGACCTTTTCGGATTCGGGAACGCCGAAACTGCTTTTTAAGCTGCCCGAAGGCGCGGTAATCGTCGGCTTAACGCGCAACGTTCAAGTCGCGTTTAACGGCACGTCTCCTACGTTGGCGCTGGGCGCGAGCGGATCGACGGCTGAATATCAAGCCGCTTCCGCGATTACGGCGATCGGCGGAACGTTCGCGCCCGTCGGCGCTCCAGTAAGCGCGAGCGGCGAAATCTGGGGCAAGATCGCCGCCTCCGCCGCTCCGAGCGCGGGCGAGCTGACGGTCGGCGCGATTTACGCGTTGCCGACAAAACGCCAAGCGGACTACTAAGATGGCTGTGTTTGCGCCTAATATCGTCGTTTTACGCTATCGCGGACAAACAAGCTATACGTTGCGCGTCGGGCGCGTAGGCGTTACGCTCAATAGCGGCGATTACGCGCTAATTGAACGCGCTAACGCCGCGCTTATCCTTCGGCGCAATCTGTTTGATCTGGTAGAGGGCGATCTTAAATTCGCGCCAAAATCCAAAGCGAAAAAGAAAACGCCTGATCAAGCCGAAGGAGAAACGCCAGACGGACAAGAGCAAACCGAAACGCCGAACGAAACGGACGCTGTTGGCGAAAACAAAACGATAGCCGCGAGCGAGAGCTAACGCGACTAAATCGACGCGAAAATGACGGGATTTGACTACGCCGCCTTATTGCGCCGCAAGCTAAACGATAGCGAAGGCGAGATAAGCGACGGCGAAATACTAGACGCGCTCAATCTGGGATTGCTAGAGCTTGGGCGCGAGCTATCCTATTGGCGCGAAACCTACGAGTTCGACGCTAACGAGGACGGGCAAACCGCGCTTCCAGATCGGTTTTTGTCGATTATCGAGGCGCGGCTAAACGATAAAAAACTAGAGATTAAATCCGCGAATTATAAGCCAGACGAACGCTCGATTGTTATCGACGGATTTTTTATCAAGACGCTACCAACGCCGCCGTTACTACAACTAGACCCGCCCGTCAACGCGAGCGCTTTACCTTTGCGCTATACAATCGAGTATATTACTTTCGCGCAGATTGGCGATCTACACGAAAACGTTCCAATCGCTTCGTCGATGAGCGATCTCTTAATCGCATACTGCGTTATGCAATTAAAAGAGCGCTATCAAGGCGAGAAGCCGTTAAACGAAATCAAGCTATGGACGGAGCTGTATCAGATGAAATTAGCCAACGTCAGAGCTAAGCTACGACCTCTATTGATAGGCAAAAACCTATCGACCAAACAAATTATTTGCTAAGGAGCTAGAAAATGACCGCCGCTACTTTGATGGACGACGCGGAGCTAATCGCGTCCCGCGCTAACGCCTCGATCGTTATAACCAATTCGCGCGCCGCTTTTACCAGAGGGCTAAAAGAGCTTGCTATTCCCCCAGCCGAAAAAGCGAAACTAATAGCGCAATTTGAACAGGCGTTTGGACTTGGGATATTGGAAAAGGCGATAAGCGCCGCGATGGATATAGAGCTTAAAAACGCGCAGGTTCAAGCGTCGTTAGCGCAAGCCGCAAACGCGCGCGCGCACGCGGAAGGATTTGAGAACAATCTTAGAGTTCAAGCGGCGACGGTATATGCCAACTACGCGGCGCTCGCGGCTAACAACAACATAATGACTAACGCCATAGCAAACAACATGAAAGAGCTTTGCAAATCTATCGTTAATAAAGACCATATTATCAATTGGCAGTAGCCGTGATTCCAATGAATCTGATTGTCGGCAAGGGCGGCGTATTTGAAGCCGTCGCTCGCGGTAATAGAGACGAGGCGAAGTCGAGCGGGCAAAATTATGATATTTGCCACGATCAGTGGCTAAGAAAAGGCAGAACGAAGAACCTAACGTACGCGGATTTGTCGAATAAAGTCGTCCGCGTTCCAAACGCTTGGCGCGAGTATTTCTGCGGCGGCTCTACTAGAAAAACGATAACGATTTGGGATAATAGCTTAACGCCCGCGCCGAACGTTAGCGGTGAAAGCGCATACTTTTTCCCCGTAGAGGGTCAATGCCGCGCCGAAACGGTTAGTAATATCTCGGCGATCGATAGTCGTTTCGCCGCGGGAAACGTTATTAGGTATTGCGATAAGGTTAATTGGCGCGCCGTCGCATCGGACATTATAGGCGGATTATTGCGTTGCGTTTGGAGCGACGGGAGCGTTACTTGGGCGGTTGCGTTTAATACTAACAACGCTATCGGCGCGGCGACAATCGGCGCGGGCGAAATTGGGATTGGCGACGACGACGAGCTACCGATGATAGGATCGGGCGCGGGTAGAAGTTTTACCGTTAGCGTAAAAAATGTTGTCGATAATAGTTACGCTTACGCTTATAGCGACGGGGTCGTCGGCGAGTTGTTTTTGCGCCCAAGAAACGCTTATCGTTGCGATATAGACGGCAATAGTCAAGATTGGGCGCTTGGCGACGGCGAAAAAATTTTCTTTGATCTAGGCAGAGGCTTGTGGGCTATCGTAACCGCTAGCGGTAAAATGACGTTGAAATCTTACGACGGCTATTTGTATTTCGGCGACGCTCCTAAATACGATTGGGCGGGACACGGCAATGTAATAGGCGATATTGCCTATGGAGATCGCTATCGAATAATAAACGGCAAGATAGAGTATTGGAGTTATAAATACAGATATACCAACGAATGGACGGGTTATTGGGATAATTCGACATATCCGCCGACATACAAATTTGAATTTCGATGGGATTGGCGATACCGTTGGGACAAAGAAGACCAAGCGGACGTAACGGCATATACGGGCGCGTTTATAGACATAATCGACGATAGCGTTATCAAGGGTTACGATTACAACGATTATAATAAGCTCGGCGTAGAGATGATTATCGGCTCGGAAGAGGTCGATTTTGATAGCTACGACAATAATATATTCGAGAGCGCGGAATTAGCGCCCGCGTATAACGCCGTTCCTACCTACGCTTCAAGCGGCTTTGTAACAAAAGAGACCAGAGCGGATATACATCAAACCAATCCCAATAAGGTCGCGCTTACGTTGGAGAAAGGCGAATATCTGCTCTACTGCTCTTTGCAAAGCGGAATAATAGGTTCAATAATCGTTATAACCAATTGGCGCGTCGCGATAATCGTAGGTAAGGATAAGCTGGTAAGCGGCGGCGATGGGGGGCTCGTCTCGGAGTTCGATCGTTGGTTTATTAAAACCGTATGGGCGTGGGACGCTTTAGGTAACGGACTGAATTGTAAAGTCTGGTTTTGTAGGCATTGGCTTCAGTTAATCCATATCGACGTAAGCGACGATCCGCCAAGCAGGGGTTTTTGGGAGACGTTTTTTCGATTTGTGATTATCGTCGTCGTAGTCGCCATCGCCGCCTACAGCGCATATACGGCGATTATCGCTTTGACGCAACTAGGGGCGATGGGAAGCGTATTGGGATTGGCGTGGGAAGTAGCCGTAGCGGGCGCGAAACTCTACAACGCCTACAACGCGCTAGAGTCGCTTAGCGGCGCGGACGCTCCCGAATCCATTCCGCCTACCTACGACGCGATAAACTCGGCAAGCAGCGTTAGCTTTGATTACGGAGCGGCTACGAATCCGTTTCAAGCGTCGTTTGATTTTCAGAGATATTTTAGTTTTTGATAAAGGTTGAATTAGGTAATATACCCATTGTGTTCGAGGTGGATGCCTCATGCGGAGGGTCGGGCGCAAGCTCGACCCTCTGTGCTTTTTACCCCCCAAAACGCCTTTCAACGATTCCCCTAACTAAGCGCCTTGTTTGAAGGTTACGGACGTTTGAGCGTTATGGTTTTCGATTATTTTTAATATATTTGTAAATGCCGCCGCCGTATGATTATAAGCGTGATAAATAGATAGAACAATATCTTGCAAATCTCGCTTTTCGCCTCCTTCAAGTTTCGTTATCTTTAATCCCATATCGGAGCATTTATCAAAATCGATGTGTCTTGAGTGGGATTTTGTTTCATTATGGTCGGAAAGTTCGCCGACAATTTTCTTTGCCTTATCGCTTGCGTTTGCGTCCGCCTTAAACATGCCGCTTATAAGCCATTCATAGGCGATCTCTCTTGCCCAAAGCATAGCGTTTTCGCACTCGCCAACGAAAGCGGGCGGATATTTTGATAAGATAGGAGACCAAACTTGCGCGTATAACGGATTATCACTAACGTCTTTTTTGGCTCGTTCAAACTCGGTTATAATACCGTGCGCGGACACGCCGTTAAAATGCGGGTCGATAGGACCCAAACTTGAATGCGCGCCCATTATTATTTCTTTAGCGGCGCAGGCGATCATTGTTCCCGCCGACATAGCCAATTGAGGAACTATAACGACGATATCGTCGCCGAATTGTTTTCGCAGATAACTTCCAATCGCTTCCGCCGCCGCAACATTTCCGCCCGGAGTATGCAGGATTAAGTCAAGACCTTGCTTTTTATCAATACTATATAGACAAGACATTAAAGCGTATATATCGTTATCGTTAATGCTACTATCGGCGTATTGCTCCGTTCTTTGCAGCCAAGCGGAATAATAAACGATTACGTTTCTATCTCTTAGATCGCGTAACTTCTTAAGATACTTGCGTCTAACTATATCAACCGGGTTGTTTTTGCCGTCGATCGCGCGTTTTATTTCGTCGAGGATTTCGGTTGAGCTTGGCATTGCTTGCTCGTTTTACTTTCCTCAGAAAACTGATTCGTGTAAACGCCTATGCGAATACCTTGCGGCTTCTTTAGCCAGTCGCCTCTATCGGCGCCCTGCTTTGCCGGTATGCTTTCTTGCGGCGATCGAGAACCGCCGAAAGTTTTATATATGCGTTCAATTTCACCTATTCCCATCGCCAAAGGGGCGCTTTTCGTATTATACATGTTTTGCTCCTTTTCTTTGTTAGGTCAAGAATATGCGTCTGTAGCAACAAACATTCCGCGTACATATCGCCATTATTATGGCGCTTTTTCACTTTGAAATCGGCGCTTTCGTTTCTTTTTGTGATTTTGACCCCTATTTTTCGCGTCTCGCATTTGGCAAACTGACATTTATTTAGGAGGCTAACTATGGCTATGGATTGGGCTGGACTAGGAAGCGTATTGCAAGGCGCGGGCGCGATTGGCGGCGCGTGGGCTAGTTACGACGCGGCGCAGAAAAACAACCGCATACAGAAAAAGATGTTGAAAGCCGAAGAGCAACGGCTTAACCGCGACCAAGCGGCTCAGCGCAATATGGCCAAGGCGTTTGGAGCGACCGACGAGGAGCTAGAGCCTTATAACAAATCCTTTGATTTCGCGTAATCTGTTATGGCTACGTTAAACGATATTTTTGGAAACGATGAGTTTGGCGCGCAACCCGACGACGCAAAGCTCCGCGGATTAGCGAATTACTATAGGCGCAATATCGACGACGACGAAAACGCGGCGGCGGAGTTCGCGAATAAAAATCTGCATAAGTTTGCGCCGCCGAAACAACAACCGCAAAACGCTAACTCGCCGATTGCGCAAGAGGCTAACGCGATCGAGACGCAACCGCCGCAAACCTCCGCGCAAACAAAACGCCCGCAAGACGCTTTCGCCGACGTAGATAAAACCGCGCAAACGGCAGACCCATACGAGGCGATAAAAGCGCAAGTAGCGCAAACGGCGCAAGAGCTTGCGGCTGATGAAAATCCCGCGCTAGGCGCTAACGAGACGCAACCGCCGGAACGGCTGATAGATTTAGGCGGCGGCTGGACTACTCCCGCGCAAGACGAAAACGACTCCATAGCAAATTACAATCATCCGCCTAAAAATCCGTCGTTCGCGTTAAGCTCGCTTGATAGAGGCTTTGGCGATAGGCTGAGCGAAAAGCTAGATTATCGCGCTAATAAAAGAGATCAAGATTGGGAAGCCTACAAAGATAAAGCGGGCGATCTAAACTACTATCTAAATCCGCTTTACGCCGGTCCCGTTAGATACGGCGCGGCTAACGCGATAAGCGCCGCGAAAGACGTAGTCGCCGCAACCGCCGAAACGACGTTTGAGACGTTGGCTAATTATGGTTGGACTCCCGCCGAAGTTAGAGATTACATACAAGACCAAGAGATTCAGAGAAACCCCAACTCCACCAACGAAGAGATTTGGAGCGCCGCTATGCGAAACGGGACGAAAGTAGCGGGGCTTTTTTTGGAGGATTTGCCAATAGCCGCGATACAAGATATTATCAACGAGCTTAACGGCGACAAGCTTATCAGTCAAATGACGCAAGCCGAAAAATCCGCGGCGTTGAATACCTATCTAACGCCTAAAGAGCAGGCGATAGTCGCTAGTTTATATCCAGCCTCGTTTGGCGAAAACGGCTTTGTCGATTGGGTAACGGGCGGCAGGCAAGACCCCGAGGCGATAGCGCAATACGCCTACGAAGTAGCTAAACGTCTGCCCAACTTAGAGATTTCCATAAACGACGAAAGCGGGGAGATTGCCGCGCGCCCTAGAGATTCTAACCTCCCGTATAAGCCGCTATTCGAGGACGCGATAGCGGCGTTTGCGGCGTCGATTAAGGGGCGCGGCTCAAGTTTCGCGACGATGGCGGCGGGCGAGATGGTAACGTTCGCTATCGTCCAAAAGCTGGGCAAGCTCGCTAAACTCGGCAAACTCGCGACGCCCGTCGCGGTTGGCGCCTCCGTTGGTTCCGCTCCAACGCTCGGCAAAATAGGCGCGGCGCAACAGCTCGCGCTTACCGACCAGCGCTTTCATTCGGATAAAGAGCGCCAAAACGTTATTAGCGGCGAGGCTATGGATAATATAATCGCCTCCGGATTAGGCTACGCTATACCCGCCGCGCTTAGATTAGGCTGGAAGCTAGCGCCTAAACCCGTAAGCTGGCGGGCAAACGCGCAGATGTTAGACAGCTTAACGCCAGAGCAAATTAAAACGGAGCTTCAAGCGCGCGCCGAATTACGCCAAATAGCCAAACTCTTTGGCGGCGAGGTAAGAAATCCGCTTGCTTGGTATGCGGGCAATTCGCGAACGGCGAGCGAATTAGGCGATTTCTTTTTCGGACAAGATAGAGCGTTTCTAAACAACGTCTTAGACAGCGCCCAGCTAATCAAAAACCTTCGCGCTAAGTTAAACTTACCAGAAACAACATCGCGCGATCTGTTTTATTTCTTGCGCGACGGAGCGACGGGCATAAAAAGCTACTACGAAGAGCTATACGCTCAAGGGCAGGATTTGTTGATAGCGGCGATTGGAAAAGACGTTGTGCGCGGCGGAAAATCGTTAAAAACTATCGACGATGCGCTGAACGATCTGTTTTTTCCGCCTAACGTCAAAGGCGAACGCCCGACAACGCCGCAGATCGACGAAGCCTCCAGAGCGGCTTACGAAACGCTAACGGCTTTGCGGCGGCGTTTTGCGGACGCGAGCGGCGAGATAGCCGACGACGCAACGCTAGAAGGGCTGTTTAGACTCCAACGCGAACTAAACGACTATTACGGCAAACATATCGACGACTTTACTTTCTCGCAACGCAAGGCGATAGATAACGTTCGCGAGGCTATTAAGGACGACGTGAGAAACACAATCAAAGCCTCGCCTAATCTAAGCGCCGAACAAAAAGAAGGCTTCGCGCGTATTTGGGACGACATAAACAGGCAATATTCCAATTACAAGCGCGTTATAAACGATACGCGCATTTTCAAGGAGCTGCTAAACAATAAAGAGTTTGACGCGCCTAAGTGGATTAAAAAGTTGCTAGAAAACGGGGGACTATCGGACAAAGACAACGTAACGGCTTTGGCTCAATTTGCCGTGCTTATGCGCCAATCGCAACCCGAAAAAATGAAAGAGTTCTACGACGCGATCGCAAACGGCATACTAAACGCCTCGTCGAAAGAGACGGGATTAAATCAAATCGCCAGATATACCGACTTCGAGGAGTTTCACGCTATGTGGAACAAGATAGACGATCAGGCAAAGGAACAGATATTTGGCGGCGATAAACTAGGGCAGAGCTATAAAACGATTATGGACTACTTTGACAAATTAGCCGCGAGAGAGGCTAGTCTGCAAAAGTCGATTATCAAGGCGCGCAGTTCTGGAGCAAACAAATTAGCGCAAGATATAACGAAAACGACGGTATTTAGCAAGGGCTACGCGGCTATAACGCTGTTTTTCCGCTACTTCGCGCATTACCTTAACAATTCGCTAGCTTTTAGGACGTATGTTCATCAGCTCGCTAGAGAGCGCCGCTATATGCCTATCGATATGGATAGAGGGTTAGACGCTTTAGCCAAGCGAGTATCCCGCGCTCCGAAAGCGGGTATAACGCTAGAGGACATAGCCAATATGCGCTCGATGTTGCGCGCGGCTAACGACGCGGCTGAAAACATTCCGCCAAACGCAACGCCAGACGAGATAAAAGAGATTATCGACGTTGAAGTGGAAAACGTAGCTAAAGAGCTAGGATATACGCCGCGACGGATCGAGTATAAACCCGATTTCACGACGGGCGATAGCGCGACGCCGCCAAAGCCTAGCGGAGAACCGCCGCCCCCAAAAGATAACGGCGCGAGCGAAACGCCCCCGATCGCGCCAAAGAATCAAACGGGCGGGATTAACGCGCAAGCGCCCGAACAGCCGTCGCAAACGCCAAAAGTCGCTCGCGCCGAAAGGGTAAAGGGCGATCTAGCGACGATTGACCCCGCTACGCTAACCGACGAGCAGAGGCTAGTTAGAGAGGTGTATTTAGGCGACCAACCTGAAACCCTACTGCGCGGCGCGGACGAAAGCGATCTAATCGCGTTTATGAGCGGCAATAGACATAAAGGCGCTAAAAAAATACTATTGCGGCACGGAGGCATAGAAGCTACGGGAGGATTAACGCCTCAAGAGCTACTGGAGATCGGCGACGTTATCAGGAACGGGAAGTTAAACGCGGGTAGCTTTACGGAAACCGCCGATAGCGTCCGATACGCTTACGATCTGGAGCGATATGGCGTTAGGTATAGAGTTATCGTAGAAGAGTTTAACGATAGCAAAAAAGTATTTAACTACTATAGCGATCGAAATATAGACGCGGGAGCGGCTAGACCAAACATCCCGCGCGCTCCCGCAACCGAAACTATACCATCTACCGCCCCTAAAAGTCAAGCGGCGCAAACGCCAAAAGTCGCTCGCGCCGAAAGGGTAAAGGGCGATCTAGCGACGATTGACCCCGCTACGCTAACCGACGAGCAGAGGCTAGTTAGGGAGGTTTATTTAGGCGAGGCGCCGCAAACGGAGTTAAGAGCGGCTGACGCTACCGATCTAATCTTGTTTGAGTATGGCAGTAGAAAAACGGGCGCGCGCAAGATTATCGTTAAACACGGCGGGACTGACGCTACCGGCGGTTTAACGCCGCGGGAGATGTTAGAGATAGGCGACGTTATCCGAAACGGCAAGATCGCGACCGATAGTTTTAGCGAAACGGCAAACGGCATTCGCTACGGCTACGATTTAGAGCGAGACGGCGTTAGATATAGAGTTGTTATCGAGGAGCTTAACGACGGAAAGAAGGCGATTGATTATTACAGCGATAGAAACTTTGTAAATGACGGAAAGGCGAAGGCACACCCGCGCCCCTCCGCTAATGAAACTATACCATCTACCGCCCCTAAAAGTCAAGCTAACGCGCAAGAAGCGCAACCGCAAACGCCCGCCAATCAACCGCCAAGAGATCAAACCAAAGCGCCGAGTAATCCCGCCGAGCCTAAAGCGAGCGGCGCAACGCCTGAAGGTATCGCGTTTAACGAAACGGCGGACGAGATAGGCGAAAGCGGAACGTATCGGTTTTGGAATAGGAGGAATACCGACGACGGCAAAACCGAGCTGAAGCCTATCGTCGGAACTAAAGTATCTTTCGACGGATTTGAGGATTTAACTTTCGCGCTGGTAAAGGACAAAGGGAGCTATTCGGTCTATAGCGTCGATACGGGGCTAAGGGTAACGGGCGCTAGCAAGACGGCTAAAGAGGCGATTGAAGCCGCCAAAGCCAATTTACTTAGAAACGGCGAAAAGGCGAGAGAAAGAATCAACGAGGTTATAGCCAATAACGGCGTTTTACCCGCTCGAGAAGCCAAACCTAAAACGCCCGTTCCCAACGAGCTTAAGGATATACCTCCTCGTTGGCGACACGCCGTAGCGTCGTCGTTTAAGGAGAGCGACGAGCGTATAGCCTCTTTAGCGCGAGAGATAAAGGCTTTCGAGAAGTCGGTCGCTAACGCGAAGGACGATAAGGAGCGCGAGGTCGCGCTTCATTATATCGCCGAAAATCGCCAAGCGATAGCCGACGTTAACGAGGCTAAGGCGATTATCTCTCGCGCGAAAGAGGGCAAAGCGTATATACTTGACCAACGCGATAAAACCTTCAACGAGACCGCCGCGCTTCTTTTCGATTATAACGGGCTTCATTTTGGCGCGGCTCGCTCTCCTTATAACAGCCGAAGGTTCGCCGTCTATGAGCTGAACTCTGGGGTAGCCGTCGGCGGCGACAAAGAAACCATCGGCGAGGCGCTCTCCGATCTGATCGCTTCGGCGCGAAAGAGGGATATACAATCGGCGTTAGGCGAATGGCTTAAACGCTACCCTAAGTCGCCGTTTAAGCCGATAACCTCTAAAACTCAAGAGGCGAGCGCCCGCGGTCGGCAAGTAAGCGCCGCTCAAACGCCGATCGACGCTATAGCCCCTTTTGGCGAGGGGCGGCTAATCGACGATATTAACGGCATTAACGCTAAGTATAGCTATAAGATAATCCCCGCTAACGATATTCGTCCGAGCTTTACAACCAACGACGGGCTTCAATTCCGCGACGGCGCGAACGCCAACAACATTAGAAACATACGCGATAGTTTCAACCCTCAAACGCACTTTGTCCCGCGAGGGAGTTACGATGGAACGCCTCTTATCGATCGCGCGGGCAACGTAGCTATCGGCAACCATAGGGCGCGGGCGATTCAAACGATGGACGAGGCGCAATATCGCGGCTATATCGAGGGTATGAGGCGCGAGTTTCCCGAAGCGTTCAGGGATTACGAAAGAGCCGCAGGCGGCGATACGTCGAAGCGCTTAATGGTCGTTAGGGTATTGGACGATAACGAGGATACGTTAAAGCGTATAGCGAAGGTTAGCAACAACGGGAGGCTCTTTGGCGAGAAAGAAAAGATTATCGCAAACGAAGCCAAATACGCGGGCAAACTCGACGAAATGTTTGATTCCGAACGCCCAAGCGCTTACTTACAAGGCGAAAGCGATCTGAAAAATAGGCTAGGCGCTAGCGAGGAGACGCAAGCTAATCAAGCGATGATCGGCAGGCTTAACGACGCTAACCCTAACGCCGTCGATAGATATATGCGCGATAACGCGGGCGATATAGGCTTCAAGCAGATGATCTATCGTAACGCATACGCGTTTTTCAATCTGCGTAAAGCGGCGCAAACGCTAGACGATAGCGCAATCGATCTAAACGCCGTTTTGCCTAGCGCAATCGACAGAATGCGGATAGCGGGCGCAAACGCTAGGCAAAACGCCGAGAGTTTAGCCGCCGATTATATAGAGAGGCTAACCAAATACGGCGGTAAAGACGTGGAAGGCAATCCGATAACCGCCAACGATTTGGCGGCGGATATATTGGGTTTGGCTTTTAGGCGTTTTCGCGCGATGAAAGACGAGGGGGCGATAGAGCTATCAAGGCGCATAGACGATCTGATCGCGAGAGCCAACGAGCAAAGACAGCCTAACCTGTTTGGCGGCGAGATAGCGCCTATGGACAGAATCGACGCGGCGCTGGAGATATACGGAGAGAGAAATAGCGCGGCTTTGCAAGAGGCGGCTAACCTAGTCCGAAGGCAAGAAGCCGCCATTAACGCGCTAACCAGACTGACCGCCGCGGAAAATCGGCTAATAGAGCTGAGAAGTCTCGGCGTTGAAGGCGAGCCGATAAACGCCGCGAGAATGGCGCGGACTAACGCCGCTAAAGATTTGCTGCTCGCTAGACGAGAGGGAGAGGTAAGCGCGGCGTTGGATCATAGGGAAGTCGGCGATATTGATCTCGTATGGGGAGCGGAAGGAACGGGCAAGAGCGACGGGTATGGATTAGCAAAGATAGCGAAGTATCACCCAGAGGTATTAGACGATCTGCAAGGCATACTCGATACGACGAGCGTCGTATCCAGAACGGAGAACCGCGTTAGACTAGAAAGCCAAACGCATACGGCGGGCGTTAGGCTAGATTACGACGGGCAAAAGAAAAAGTGGTTGATGACGGCGTTTGAAAAGAGAGCCGACCCCGTTAAGACGACGGACGCTAACGGGCGATCCGTAGATCGGATTGAGGCGACACAGCTCTCTCAATCAAAGGCTCCAGACGAAATTATACCGCAAACCGCCCGCGATAATCAAGCGACAAACCCTCGCGTCGTAACCTTCGATCGATACGCGGCGGAGCAAGGACTGCAAGACTATATGAACGCCGCGCGGCATAGTCCGCTAGGTAGCTTACCAACTAGAGCGCAAAGAGATATAGAGCGCCAGACGCTTGCGGATATTGAACGCCATAAAACAGAGGCGGCGCGTCTAAGAAAACAATACGACGACGAAGTAGCCGCAGGGCGTATTCGTCCGCCAACAAACCTTGAAGCTACGATAGCGGCGGCTAAAGGACATTCTGATTTAGAGGCTACGCAAGCCGCCCGCCGTCGTCTTACTAAAAAGGGCTACGACGTAGAAGCCATCTTAGCGGGCAAAACGCAAACGCCGCAAGCAACGAATACCAATAGACTAGACGGCGAAAAACCCGCCCCGCAAAGTCAAGCGCGCATAGAGCGCGAAAATGAGTTGATTAGTCAAACGCGCGAATTGGAGAAGCAAGCGGACGAGATATA